>NZ_CDRJTB010000033.1:0-64244 GCF_976954365.1 Paenibacillus sp. Marseille-Q9583 | reverse complement strand
ATCACTTGTTCCTTGAGGATGATTTGGAATGGGTACTATGAACCAATTAGTTTCAGGTTATTCCCGTATGTCTAAATATTAAGTACAATTACACATATGGCAAAGGAGGTCATTAATTGAACTGGAAAAAATCCGGCTTGTTAAGTATTGCTATAGCCCTTGGTTCAGTGAC
The DNA here is from genome assembly GCF_976954365.1 of Paenibacillus sp. Marseille-Q9583. Lineage (NCBI taxonomy): Bacteria > Bacillati > Bacillota > Bacilli > Caryophanales > Paenibacillaceae > Paenibacillus > Paenibacillus sp. Marseille-Q9583. The sequence goes on along the minus strand of NZ_CDRJTB010000033.1, from coordinate 64,072 downwards.
AGGATTCAGTACTTTGGGTATAGAGCCAGTATCTGCCGCAACGGCAACGGAATCTGCAGGCGTTTATAATCAATTCCAGCAGTATGTACAGAAGCCGACATCTCTTGCTAACGCACGTAATTATTTGATTAACCGTATCAAAGAAGTGGATACCTGGACAGCGACTCAGATGACACTTCAGCTCGAGAATGCACAGAAGGCACATTTATCTGTATACTCAGAAAAGGTTTTTCCGGACAAGATGCAGAAAGAGATAAATAGTGCTTTTTCCAAAAGCAAAAATCTAACCTATACCTCACTCCTTAATACGATCAAAGATGCCAACGTACGCAATATGTTAATTGAAGGCCGTGATAAGGGATATAAGCTGGAGACTAGTGAGGGCATGTACTATCCGGTGATGCATTATGAGGGATTTAAGATCTTTAAACCGTATATTACGAAGGACATCGCAGCTTATATTGACATCATGGCCACCGAATCTAATCAACCGAGTGTATCTGATGCAGCGATTGTAATCAGTTGGACCGAGTTAACGAATAGAGCGCTTGCAATAGAGGATTTTGTGACGAAATATCCTGCTTCTAACCGTTCAACCGCTCTTCAAAAAGAACTTCTCATTGCAACGTCTCGCTTATTGTATGGAACAAGTAATACACCTACCTATGACTATGATGAGCAAGTTATCAAACCAGAAGTAAAAAAGGCGTATGAAAATGCACTAAAAAATAGCAAAGTTGATACTAGAATTCTTTCGATTTTAGAAAAGCTACTACAATTACTTAATTCCACGAATAATAAATTCACTCCTGTAATAGAAAAATTTCTAGTTGAAACCGTAAACTCGTAATGATTAGAGTATGGTAAAGACAACATCTGAGAAGAGGCTGGATGAATTGAGAATAGGATCAAAAGGAATAAGAATTCCAGTTTTCGCAGTTGTGCTGTTGTTGTGGACAAACAGTATGTTTATGAGTAGCGCAGAAGCTGCTTATGTCGGCTCTTCAACAGACTCTGTGCTGCAGCAAATGCAAATGGAGAAGAAGAATCATTTACCGCAAGGTTTTGTCTATCTGGATGAAGTGATTCCAACGGCACAATATGAGATTCGATATTACGGAGATAATAATTTTGTGGGGAAGCGGATTGATGGCTACAAGGCGCCTTTAGCGATATTCTCGCGGACAGCGGCAACTGCTTTGAAGGCTGTAAGTGAGGATTTAGCGAACAAAGGGTTTATTCTTAAAATTTATGATGCTTATCGTCCGCAGACGGCGGTGAATCATTTTGTAAGATGGTCACAGAATGCCGTAGATACTAAAATGAAACAGCAATATTATCCGCGACTGGATAAACGTAATCTATTTAAACTTGGTTTTATAGCTAAAAAATCAGGCCATTCCAGAGGTAGCACCGTCGATTTAACGATCGTAAATAAAGAAACGGGAGCTGAAGTAGATATGGGCAGCCCTTTTGATTTTTTCGGAGACATTTCTTATTACGATACGTCCTTAATCAACAAGACTCAGAAAGCAAATCGGGTGATCCTCAAAGAGGCGATGGTAAAACAGGGATTTAAACCTTACAGCAAAGAATGGTGGCATTTTACCCTGATCAAGGAACCTTATCCTAAACAATATTTTGACTTCAAGGTGGAATAACCTAGAACTTGAATGTCCATGTAAGAAGCGATTCACTTTTTTTGTTGAGCTTTACTACCATTAGGATTAGCAGATGCTGGAAACGCACATAATACTAATAGTCAAAAAAAGGGAGGTTTCGAACGGATGAACAAAATCGCGGTTGTTGTAGTGTTAAGTGTACTGTTATTGGTAAATGGATTTGGAGGAACTACCTATTCTACGGCTTGGGCAGATGCTAGTGAAGTAAAGGTGGTTTTGAATGGTCAGGTTCTGAAATCAGATCAATATTCAGCGTATCCAAACGGTTCTACGGTCATGCTACCCCTTAGAGAGGCATCAAGCGTCTTGAAATATCAAACCACTTATCAAAAAAGTACGGACACCATTACATTAAGCGGAGTCAAACAAAAGATTGAATATAAAGTAGGAAACGACCATATTACCATTAATGATACAGAGAAAAGAGACTTTAAGGATAATGTTGTGTTTAGGAAGGAACACTTATATGTTCCGCTCTCTTTTTTCACTAGTGTAGGACTGGTAACCTCTTATAATGCTGACGCTAATCTAGTGGAAGTATATGCGCCCGAGGTTACTGCAAGTGTGATAGCGGGACTGCTGAGCACTGGGCAATTTCAAGAGTTAGAGAATCGATTCTTTAGCGATGAAATGAAGCGTTCGCTTTCCACTACGGGTTTACAGAAATATTGGGCTGATTTTACTGCACGAGCCGGTACTTACCATGGAATAAAGTCTACTGAAAGTAGTCAAAAAGAAGATCAAATGTCAATACAATGTGTACTTGGCTTTGCTGTAACGGATGCGTCCCTTGAGTTTGTTCTCAATAAATCTGGTAAGATTGTTGAATTAAAAGGAAACCTTCCTTCCATTTAATCTGGAGAATATTAATGATTTAGCTTTAGAACAACAGGCTATGCGTACGTTCTTTAAGAAGATATTTCTTATTGGATTATGCATAGTCTTTTTTGCGTTTCAATAAACATTCTGAGATTGCAATGTATTTTTATTGTAAAAAAGGATTTTATTTGTTGACTTTCAGATTCATCGAAGGTAAATTAAAATTTGAAATAATTGTTAAAGCATTTAACTAAATTAGAGAAAAGAGTGGAGTACTGGATGACAAAATCAATAACTGGGAGTAGCCACACAGAAGAACAGCCATTCTCACTAAGAGCTATCATCCCCCCGCTTCTTGCAATTATCGTCGGTATGATTATGGTTATTCTGGATGGTACGGTGGTTAATGTAGCAGTTCCCAAGCTCGTGGACTACTTCGGCTCCGATCTCCAAACGATTCAGTGGGCGATTACAGGGTACACATTAGCTTTAGCTGCTGTAATACCGCTCGCAGGCTGGATGACAGATCGCTTCGGTTCAAAACAGGTGTTTCTGGTGACGCTCACGTTGTTCATTCTTGGCTCCATGTTATGTTCAGTAGCTCAAACATCTTCGCAGCTTGTTATTTTTCGTGTGATCCAAGGTCTTGGTGGGGGGATGGTTGCTCCCATAGGGATGGCTATGGTTTTTAAGCTGGCTCCAGCAGAAAGAAGAGGGTCCATTATGGGGATGCTAGGAATTCCTATGTTGCTTGCGCCTGCACTTGGCCCAATATTGTCAGGATGGCTTGTTGAATATGTTAGTTGGCATTGGATCTTCTTGATTAACGTGCCGATTGGGATTGTTGGTATTATTCTTGGTGTTAAGTATTTACCCAAGACGGAGAAGATCGGTAAAGGCAACCTCGATATCCTAGGCATTATTCTGGCTCCGATTGCGTTCTCCATGCTGGCTTATGGGGTAAATGAAGGTGGGGCTAATAGTTGGTCATCAACTCCAGCAATTCTCGGGTTATCCGTTGGGGGTGTTGCGCTGATTCTATTTATAATTGTTGAGCTGCGGCACAAACAGCCATTGCTGGATCTGCGCGTCTTTCGTTCCTCAGATTTCACCCGCGGCATTATCTTAACATGGGTCATGCAAGCCGCATTGTTTGGTTCCATGTTGTTCGTGCCGCTATACTTACAGCAGATTCGGGCTTATACACCACTAGAGACGGGTCTAATTCTGCTTCCGCAAGCTTTAGCTTGTGTAATCGGCATGCCGCTTGGTGGTAAATTGTTTGATAAGATAGGGGCACGACCGCTGGCATTTGTGGGTCTGAGCATCATTACGATTACCTTATTCCTCTTATCAGGGATTACGATTACAACAAGTTTAAACACAATTATGTTGTATCTTGCATTATTAGGATTTGGGATGGGTATAGCGATGATGCCACTCAATACACATGTTCTGAATGCTGCGCCTCGTGAATTGGTGAGCCGTGTCACATCACTTACAGCGGCTGCACAACAGGTGGTGGTGGCCTTTGCGGTCGCAGGTTTGACGGGCTATCTGACAAGTCAAATTACTGTGCATATGGGAGCATTGAAAGCAGGAAGTAATCCTTTGACAGCTGCAGTTCTAGGCTTCGATGATGTATTCTTCCTATCTGGCTGTATAGCAGTAGTCGGTGTACTCATGAGTATTATCCTGCGCAAACCGAAGCTTTCCTCAACTGATTCCTCCTCCGAAGAGGGTCAGAAGGCCGATGCAGCAATGATGATGGGACATTAATCCATACGATTATCCTGATAACATAAAAAGGCGTCGTTCTGCTTGTATAGCTAACGACGCCTTTTTTGTATGAGAAAATCACCTATAGATGTTCTGGTTTCTTCTGAGCCCATCTAGGGCTGAATGTAACTTTACCGAGTAGCTCCGAGGCTATAATCCCCAGTAGAACAAGAGCTGCACCAGCATATCCTTGTATCGATAGCTTTTCAGCAGCGAACCAATAGCCAAACAGCGCGGCGAATACCGGCTCAAGGGAGAAGATCAGTCCGGTGCGTGTAGGTGAAGTATATTTTTGAGCAATGGGTTGTAGGATGAAGCCACAGGCACTACAGAGAATCCCAAGTGCGAGGATCGCTATCCATGCCGGTAAGGTTGAAGGAAGCGAAGGTGTCTCGAATAGCGCAGATAACACTAGAGCAAACCCTCCGGCAAAGCCCAACTGTAAGATTCCAATATTCAGTGAATCACACTCTTTTACAGCCTTGCTTGTAAATAAGATCTGTATCGCATAGAACACCGCCGAAAGAATACAGAGGAAGTCACCAGGTTGGATTTTTAATGTTGCATTTAATGTAAGAAGTCCAATGCCAGCTATAGCGAGTACGGAGCCGAAAACTTGCGGAGGTGCGACTCTTTTTTTGAAAAGTACACGATCTAATATCGGTACAAAAATGACTGTCAGCGCTACTAAAAATCCAGCATTAGAGGTGGTTGTAGTCTTCAGTCCAAACGTTATACATGTGAACACGCCAAGGAGTAAAAATCCGAGTAGAGCACCATATTTCAATGTTTTGATGTTAACTTTTCGTAAACGTTTGTGGAAGATCACTGTGGCTAATATAAAAGCAAGTCCGAAGCGGAGTGCAATCAGATTGAATTCGCCCAACGTGCCTAACCCCATTTTCATAAATATGTAGGAGGAACCCCAAAATAATGTTACAACTAACAGCATCAGCTCAGCTTTGAGCGGTTTCATCTCGTCATCCATCCTTCTTCATTTTCAACTCAATTTAGTATAATACGGCTCTATACATAAGGTAACTGAATGTTTATCATAGGATACATGAGTAAAACTTATGTAATCTAAAAAGGTGAGGGATAGAGGTTGAGCATTAATAAGTATGAGATTTTTCTAAAAGTTGTAGAGCTAGGTAGCTTAACAAAAGCAGCAGATGTACTGGGCTTTACACAATCTGGAATTAGCCACACGATTAGTAGCTTGGAGATGGAGTTTGGTTTCACGTTATTAATTAGAAATAGATCTGGCGTTAAATTGACGGTAAACGGGGAGCAAGTACTACAACCTATCCGTGAAATTCTGAAGTGGAATGAAAAATTGAAGCAGGAGGTAGCAGATATACACGGGCTAGAGGTAGGGACCATTACCATCGGTACATTCACGAGTGTATCCGTGCATTGGCTGCCAGGAATGATTAAGCAATTTCGCAGTGAATACCCCTATATAGAAATCAGGTTGATGGAAGGTGGTTACTTAGAGGTTGAGCAATGGATCGAGGCTGGAGTCGTTGACTGTGGTTTTATTTCTCTGCCTACGCGTGAGAAGTTCGAAGTGATTCCCTTAAAAAAGGACCGTATGTTAGGGATCGTATCCAAAGAAAATCCGCTTAGTGCAGAACCATTTCTCTCCTTATCGCAAATTGCTAAAGAGGATTTCATCATCCCGAAGGCAGGTTCAGATTATGATGTTAGGCGTGTACTGGATAAGGCTGGCATCAAACCGAATATTAAGTTCTCAGCAGGTGATGATTATGCCATTATGGCCATGGTGGAGAAGGGGCTTGGAATTAGTATTTTGCCAGAGCTTGTATTAACCCGTCAGAATTATAATGTAACAATGCTTGAATTGGAAGAACGTAGTTTCAGATCGCTCGGAATCGCTGTACATTCCATGAAATACGCCTCTCCTGCCACTAAAAAATTCCTGAAGCATGTGCAAACTTGGTTGATGGGGAATCCCTGAACCGTAAGAATACACCGTTTAAAATGAGCAAATCCCCTGATTAATTCAGGGGATTTATTATGAATGAATATCCAAGATAAGGGTTGACGAGGGACTTTGTTCATGAGAAAATGTACGCGCGTACATTAATTGAATGCGCTTTCGTAGGAGGGATTTCTATCGCCAGCCGTAAAGAGGTTGCCGAGCTTGCTGGAGTCTCAGAAGCCACAGTCTCTCGCGTGTTAAACAACGTAGGCCCGCTCAAGGAAGAAACGAAGGAACGTGTGTTGGCAGCTGCGCTCAAGCTGGGATATACCCCTAGTTCACTCGCGCAGAGCTTTGCTCGTAGAAGGAGTGGAAACCTTGGTGTAGTAATGCCTTATTTGCCAAAAGCTCGCTTATTCTCCACGTATTATTTTTCAGAAATATTAAGTGGAATTGGAAGTAAGGCGCGAGAAGAGGGTTATGATCTGTTAATGCTGTTTCGAAATGCCGAAGAGCTGATGGACTATAACGAATTGTTTAAGATGCGTAAGGTGGATGCTTGTATTGTACTCGGTGCCAAAGAGGAGCCAGGTGAGCTAGCCTCACTTCGACGTTTGAAGGCGGAAGGTCATCCGTTTTGCCTGATTAATCAGCATTTTGAAGGAGAGGCTTTTCACGAGGTGGATGCTGATCATGTCGAAGGAAGCTGGCAAGCGGTCAGGCACTTACTGGATCAGGGCTTTACGAGGATTGCCTTTTTAAACGGGCCAGCATCTTATTCGAACAGCCGAGATCGTTTAACTGGTTATTTGCGCGCTTTGGAGGAGTCTAACCTTCCTTTAGATGAATCACTTCTATTCGAAGGTAACTTCAGTCGTAAAAGCGGTGCTATTGCTGCCAAGAAGATGTTGCCTCTGCTGAATGAGATTGATGCCATTGTAGCGGCCAATGATCGAATGGCTATTGGATTGCAACAAGGCCTACAGGAACTAGGCATCCCAAGAGATCACATCCCAGCCATGGTGGGTTATGATGATTCAGATGCTGCTGAGCTTACTACACCAGCCTTAAGCAGTGTGCGTGTTCCCTTTTATGAGCTAGGAGAAATTGCTGTATCTAAGGTATTAGAATTGCAGGGGAATAGTCGCTCAGAAATATCAACCCCCTCACAAGTCATTCAGATTAAATTACCGACTGAACTAGTAATACGAGCTTCATCTAAATCTAAGAATTCTGAGGAGGAATAAGATGAAACAGCTTCGCATTGGAATGATCGGTTATAAATTTATGGGCAAAGCGCACAGTAATGCTTACCGCAGTTTGCCAATGTTTTTCCCGAAAGCGCTTAAACCTGAGATGTTTGTGATTTGTGGACGGAATACTGAAGCGCTTGCAGAGGCTGCCACTCAGTTAGGATGGTCGGATTGTGTTACGGATTGGAAAGATCTAATCGCTCGTGAGGATGTCGATCTTATTGATATAAATGCCCCTAGTAATGCACATAAGGAGATTGCTCTGGCAGCAGCCAAAGCTGGTAAACATATTTTTTGTGAAAAACCACTCGCACTGACCTTGGCAGATTCCCGTGAAATGCTGCAAGCCGCTGAAGATGCAGGGGTTACACATATGGTTGGTTTTAATTATCGCTTTTCACCGGCGGTTAGACTTGCAAAGAAGCTAGTAGAGAGCGGGCGGCTTGGGAAGATCTATCATTTTCGTGCTTGGTTTCTACAAGACTGGATTATTGATCCGGAGTTCCCGTTAGTGTGGAGATTGCAGAAGGAGATTGCGGGTTCAGGCTCACATGGTGATTTGGGTGCGCATCTCATAGATCTGGCACATTTCTTAGTAGGTGATGTGAAGGAAGTAATCGGTATGAGTGAGACCTTCATTAAAGAACGTCCACTTGCTGCTGAAATGACCGGATTAAGTGCCAAAGGGGATAAGGATGCTCCTAAGGGCAAGGTAACTGTAGATGATGCCACATTGTTTTTAGCCCGTTTTGATAACGGTGCCTTAGGTAGTTTTGAAGCTACAAGATTTGCAGCAGGTCATCGCTCTACCAATTCTTTTGAGATCAACGGAAGCCTTGGCAGTGTGAAATTTGATTTCGAGCGAATGAATGAACTTGAGGTTTATTTAAACTCAGATGCTGAGGATGTACAGGGCTTTCGGCGTGTGCTGGCAACGGATCCTGCGCATGAATATGCGGAGGCTTGGTGGCCGCCGGGTCATACGATTGGTTTTGAACATACGTTTATTCACGAAATGTTGGAGCTTTCTAACGCGATTGAAGAAGGACGTCAGCCTGTACCTAATTTCCATGATGGAGTGAAATGCCAAGCTGTGTTAGAAGCGGTGGAACGCTCTATTGAACAGCGCCGGTGGGTCGATATATCCGAGATGTAATCAACAAAAATGCGTGTTTGAACAACCTCTATTAGAAGGAGTGCTGAAGATGAGAAAAGCATTGATAGTATGGGGCGGTTGGGATGGTCATGAGCCTGAACAGGTAGCTGATATATTCGCTAAAGTACTGCAAGAGGAACAATTTGAAGTTGAGGTATCGAATACACTTGAGGCTTTTGCCGATGTGGAGAAGCTTCTTGAACTAGATTTGATCGTTCCGGTATGGACGATGGGTACAATCGAACAGAATCTTGTGTATAATGTCTCGGCAGCTGTTCAGAACGGAACGGGTCTTGCGGGTTGCCATGGCGGGATGTGTGATTCTTTCCGAAATAATGTAGATTGGCAGTTTATGACCGGGGGGCAATGGGTAGCTCATCCCGGCAATGATGGTGTGAACTACACCGTAGAGATTTGCCAAAGCTCAAGTCCTCTAGTAGAAGGACTAGAAGACTTCACCGTTTGTTCAGAGCAATATTATCTGCATGTAGATCCAGCTGTAGAAGTACTTGCAACGACTCGTTTTCCAATTGTTGAAGGCCCACATTCTTTCAACAAAGCCGTGGATATGCCAGTAGCTTGGACCAAACGGTGGGGTCATGGCAGAGTGTATTATAATTCACTCGGACATCATGCCGATATTGTAGCAATGCCACAGGTAAAGGAAATGATGCGCAGAGGACTGCTATGGGCTGCCGAGGGTAAAGTTTGCGCACAATCCCAAATTTCAGCGGTTAGTAGTAGCTATAGCGGAATGGCAGACAGTCAATAATCTCTGGGAGCGATTAACGAATGGATAAAGTCAAAGTAGGAATTATCGGATGCGGTAAAATTAGTAGTATCTATATGGAGAACTGCCAGAAGTTCGAGATTCTGGATCTAGTTGCCTGTGCGGACTTGGACTTGGCGAGAGCACAGGAACAAGCGGATAAATACAATATTCCGAACGTTTATACCACAGAGCAATTACTGAATAATCCGGAGATAGAGATCGTTATCAACCTGACGATTCCAGCGGTTCATGCGGAAGTATGCCTGAAAGCTATTGAAGCGGGTAAACATGTGTACGTTGAGAAACCACTAGCTGTGACGAGAGAAGAAGGACGCCAAGTTCTGTCTGCGGCACGTGAAAAGGGTGTATTAGTGGGCAGCGCCCCGGAAACATTCTTTGGATCGGGCATCCAAACCGTATTGAAACTGATCGAGGAGGGTGTAATTGGCGAACCCGTTGCAGCTACCTCATTTATGATGGGGCGTGGACATGAGCATTGGCATCCAGATCCAGAATTTTACTATGCCGCTGGTGGAGGTCCAATGTTCGATATGGGACCATACTATTTGACAGCATTGGTGCAGTTATTGGGTCCAATTCGTACGGTTAGCGGGATGACTGGTAAAGCGCTAGAAGAACGCACGATTACAAGTGAGAAGAAACTGGGTAATAAAATTCCTGTTCAAATTCCAACGCACGTTGCCGGAACATTAAGATTTGAGAATGGAGCCATTGCAACGCTGATTACAAGTTTTGATATCTTTGGCGGCAGTAACCTTCCGCATATAGAAATCTACGGCACACTTGGAACGATACAGGTTCCAGATCCAAATAACTTTGGAGGTCCAGTGAAGTACCGCCTATTGGGTGAGAATGACTGGACGGAACAGCCGCTCCTGTCAGGGTATGACCAGAATACACGCGGAATTGGTCCAGCGGATATGGCTTATGCCATCCGGACGGGAAGAAAGCACCGCGCTAGCGGAGAATTGGCTTATCATGTACTAGAAGCGATGTGGGCATTCCATGATTCTTCAGATGCTCATTCATTCTACGAAATGGAGAGTACCTGCACTCGTCCTGAAGCTCTTCCGATTGGACTCGCTCCTTACACATTAGATTAGAGAATTCATTCTGAATCTGCAACCTATCACTTCCAATCTCCGTTTGAGAAGATAAAGAGTGAGGGAGTGACAAGGATGCGTAAGAGACTTGGTAGCTGGATATGGATTTCTGTTGTTATTCTATTCATAAGTGGTTGTTCAGAAGATCAACAATCGAATAAGGAGCCGGCTCCAGCTGCTGCAATTACTGCAACTCCAGATATCTTGCCTACTGCGAGCGCTGGAATAGAAGAGCCTGAAGCGATTAAAGCTTTCCTATCTGCTCAGAAGATTCCTAACGGAGATATCTATCTACAGGATAATAAGGTTCATATCAATATCGTGGGTTTGAACTCGCAGATTGAGCAGCGGTTTGCTCAGACTTTCGCGGCAGGTACTTATGAGCTCCATGATGTTAAATATTCGATGCAAGAGTTATTAGCTGCACAAGAGCTTTTGCATAAACAAGAACTCTACCAGAAGCTTAATCTATACGGTTCCGGTGTGGACACAATTGGTAATAAAGTAACGATTACAATTCCGTCTGATTATGCTGAAACGGCCATGCTTGAGATAGAAAAATGGATCGCTCCGGATATGTTGACCTACGACATTTCAGAGCTAGGCGAACCACATGTAATAGGTCAAATCGTAGATATCGATTCCAAACAGAAGAAGCGGATTCTCATCCTTGAACCTGGTATGGAAGATCCCTCTTACTGGTTCTCATTCAATCAGAAGTCAACAATGTTTAATGAAGCTGGTGAATCGATTAGCTTTAAGGATTTGAAGGTTGGACAGCAGGTTGAGCTATGGAGCACTGGTATGGTGGAAGAATCTTTTCCCGCGCTTGCAAGTGTTCGGAGGCTAGAGCTTACTGCAATGGAATAATCGTATAACCAGCACCGTTTGCTAGAGACGAACGGTGCTATTTTTGTGAACAGAGACAGAACATCCTATTTCCGAACCCCTGAAGGGGTAATGCCTTTATACTGCTTGTATAGCTTGGTAAAATAATTGGGATTGTCGCAGCCGACTCTCCCGGCAATCTCAGTCACTGTAAAATTGGTCTCGAGCAGCAATCGCTCCGCTTCATTTACTCGGCAAAGATTAACATAATCGATGAAGGTTCGACCTGTTAGCTTCTTAAAGGTTTTGCAGAAATGATATGGATTTAGATTTACGGATCTTGCGGCGCTTTCTACGGTCATTTTGTCATCGAAATGATTCTCCATGTACTCTAGTAGTGGCTTAAAACGTTCGCGATTAAAGGAGTGACGCTCATTTGTTCTACCGGATACTTGTTCAGGTAGAAAGGTGCGAGAGAGCAGCACAAAGAGTAAATGCAGTTGATTCTTGATGACCAGTTGAAAAGCAGGTCCTTTCTGCAGTACTTCATCAACGATAGTATCCAAAAGAGAAAAATATGTGGAGCAAGTCGGTACAAGCTCTGCAGGTTTGACCGGCAGCTGATAACGATTCTCTAAATAAGGGACTACAAACTGCTCATGCTGAGGATCCTGCTTCCAATCCTTAAATAAAGAACTATGAAATACGACGGAGATAAAACGAACATGATCATCCCGCAGACTGTACCCAACATGCAATCCTCCAGAGGGAACAAACAATACCTCTCCGGCATGCAGTTCATAGGGCTTGCTGTCTATATGAAAAATGGCGCTGCCTTCTTGCATCATGATGATTTCGAAATGCTCATGCCAGTGTAGAAACAGAATGTTCTGGCCGGTTTTCGCATGCCTGCATTCATTAGAAAATAAACGGAATGGATACGTTTTTTCCTCTAATTGAGGATATTCTTTAAGATCATTAGGATAACTCATATTTCACTCAACTCCCACAAGATACGACTATATAAACACAAGATAATAAGAGTTATAAGCTCAGAAGCAGTATATACTCGGATTATAGCACTTACTATAAACCAATATTGGAGTGGTCACAAGATGAAGGATACAATGCGAATTGGAACATTAGTAGGCGGCGGCGACGCTGTAAGAGTGATTCCGCAAATTGTAGGACATGGATTTGAATCTTTTAGCTTAACCTTCTGGCAAACTACAGGGGAAACAGATCTCGTGGAAACTGGAAAGCGTGTGCAAGAGCTTGCAGCAGAACATGACTTCGTGATCTCATCTGTTGGGATCTTTGGCAATCCTTTGACGAATACTGGTGATAATTCCGATGCAATTGCGAGCTGGGAGCGACTGATTGATCATGCTCATTTGTTCGGAACGGATATGGTATCAGGTTTTACAGGAAGGCTGCCAGGGGTATCCATTGATGAATCTATTCCGAAGTTCACCGAGGTGTTTGGAGAGTTGTCCAAAAGAGCAGCTGATCGTGATTTACGAATTGCTTTCGAGAACTGTTCCATGGGTGGAGACTGGGGATCAGGTGACTGGAATATTGCTCACAATCCATTAGCTTGGGAGAAGATGTTCAATGCTGTGCCTGCTGACAATATAGGGCTCGAATGGGAGCCATGTCATCAGATGGTCCAATTGATTGATCCAATTCCGCAGCTTCGTAAATGGACAGACAAGATCTTCCATGTGCATGGTAAAGATGCCTCCATCGCTTGGGATATCGTAAAAGAATACGGTATCCACGGGCCAAATCCTTATGTATGGCACCGGACTCCGGGCTTTGGAGATACGAACTGGACAGATGTAATTTCTATCTTGCGTCAGGCAGGCTATAAAGGCACGATAGATATTGAAGGCTGGCATGATCCTGTGTATCGGGATGAGCTAGAAATGATGGGGCAAGTACATGCTTTGAATTATTTAAAACAATGCCGGGGCGGTAGCTTTGTACCTAATCCGCTGTAACCGTAGAGGGGGAGAATGATGACAGTACAGTACCGTGTAGCGGTTGCAGGTTGCGGAGGAATGGCTAACGCCTGGATTGAATACGCTTTAACACGATCGGATACTCAGATTGTTGCTCTTGTAGATATACGATTGGAGTCAGCACAAGCGATGGCAGCAAAGCATGAGATTTCCTGTCTAACGTTTACTGACATTAAAGAAGCGATTCAAACGACTGGAGCTAATCTTGTGTTTGATGTTACAATTCCGGGAAGCCATTACAGCATTTCTAGCACTGCATTAGAACTCGGATGTAATGTGTTTAGTGAGAAACCACTGGCCGAGACTATGGAAGAGTGCACTAAGATTGTTGAGATCTCAGAACGAACCGGAAAAGCTCATGCTGTGATGCAGAATCGTCGATATGATCCGCGTATTCGTTCTTTACGCAACTTAATCGAGTCTGACACCATTGGGAGAGTAGGATACATCAGTGCTAGCTTTTTCCTCGGCGCTCATTTCGGAGGGTTCCGTGATGTCATGGAAAGTCCTCTGTTGCTGGATATGGCGATTCATACCTTTGATCAGGCCCGATTTATTAGTGGAGCCAATCCGATTTCCGTTTACTGTCAGGAGTTTAATCCTCCCGGATCATGGTATAAGGGGAATGCGTCGGCAGTGTGTATATTTGAGATGTCGGACGGATCTGTATTTACTTATCAGGGGTCTTGGTGTGCAGAAGGTGCCTCTACCTCTTGGGAAGCAGCTTGGCGTCTGAATGGGGAAAAAGGAACTGCGATTTGGGATGGTCATGACATGCCGTATGCAGAGGTAGTCGTAGCAGGAGATCAGAGTGATAAATTTATTCGTGATGTTGTGCGTGTAAATGGAGAAGCTGTTGAAATGGTCAAAACCTTCCATCAAGGATGTTTGGAGGAAATGTTCCTGTCCCTAGCAGAAGAGCGTTCAGCAGAGACGAATTGTAGAGATAATCGGTATAGTATGGCAATGGTATTTGGTGCGCTGGAAAGTGCTAAAACAGGTCGGAAAATTGATCTAGTGGAGTTCATGAGTACCTCAGAGTGATGAAAACCTTTTGTTAATTTTATCCAAACTTTAATGTTCATGTTATGATAGATAAGAACATTATTCGGGGAGGATATTATGTACAAAGCCATTATATTTGATCTAGATAATACATTAATAAATTATAGTACTTGTGAAATCGAAGCGATGAAAAGAACCTGTAACGATCATAATCTCTTTGTAGAAGATATTGAGGCGTGGTCTTTATTCTATGGAGAGTTTTCAGGTCATAATTTTCGCCATTGGATGAACTTTGTGGGTGGTGGTGAGGTGAAGACTATAGGAGAGGTATTGAGGTATTCTTTTAGAGACACCCTTAAGCAGGAGGAGCTTTTTCATAGCAAACTGTCAGATACTTATTGGGATTATTTTTGCAATTCCTGTTATTTTGAAGAAGGAGCGGAACAGATCTTAACTTCATTTAAAGATAAGTATGCTCTGGGGATTATCACCAATGGGATCAGTGAGGCACAAAGAAAAAGACTGCAAGCCGGTAAGATTTATGAAATATTCAAATCCATAATGATCTCTGATGAGGTAGGCATCCGAAAACCTGATAAGAAGATTTTTGAAATGTCTTTAATAGATCTACAGCTAAGCCATCATGAAGTGCTGTTCGTTGGGGATTCTTTACAAGATGATTACCATGGTGCTGTGAATTCTGACATTGACTTCTGCTATTACAATCGCCAGAATATAGAGGTTCCTAAAGACCTCAAGCCTAACTATATGATTAGTTCTCTTCTGGAGCTTAAAGATGTAGTGGGGTTGTAGAAATGCCAGCAAGGAGAACAAGCAATGGAAATTAGAGCTTATCAAGAATCGGATATTAGTTTATGTAGCCGAAATTAACGGGTACATAGTTGGCTTTTCGGATATGACGTTGAAAGGACATTTGGATCGTCTTTATGTCCACAAAGATTTCCAAAGCCAAGGTGTAGCCTCTGCTCTCGTGAACAAGCTTGAAATGAAGGCGAGAGAGCTCGGTCTTCATGAAATGGATACCGAAGCAAGTATTACAGCTAGACCCTTTTTTGAACGACAGGGATACCAGCTTATGATGAAACAAAGTGTAGAACGAAAAGGAGTACTGTTAGTTAATTATCGGATGAGCAAAAAGCTAATTTAATCAAAAAAGCAGATTGCTCTAAGGAGCAATCTGCTTTTTTATCTAATGAAGGAGAATCAATCAACAAGCTTTATTTGGATGAAGAATAACGATTTATAAAATTAGCGATTCCATTTGGAACGAATTTGTTAACTTCATTATTATACAGGTCTGTATAGTTTGCAGTGATAACTTTACTTGGTACTAATGTTAGATTTGAAAAATATTGCTTATACGCCTTATCATAGGCGGATTTATTCACTTCTTTTTGATTTACATAAAAGCTTGGCGTATCATCCGTTTTTTCTTGGTCTGGTATGTCTGCCAAGAAGATCTCTTTATCATTAAATTTGGTTCCTTGAAAATTAATCTCGAAAACCTGCAGATAAGAATTGTACGAGCCACTGCGATCTACAATAGAAATATAATGTAATGTTCCATCCTTTTTGTTCTTATAGAGATTCAGGCCACGATTTTCATTGCGCGGTAGAAATCCACTCATACCTACATTAAATATGCCCTCTGAGCTATCCTTCAGCTTTCCTTGGTAATTGAATGGAATGATTTTTCCATTTTGGACGGTTAGAGCAATGTTGATGGGCTGAATGAATCGAAAAGAATACCCCTGTATAAGTTCGGGAGTACCATCAAAGTTCAAATCTACTAAAGTGAAATAATTGAAGTTATCGTCATAAGACCTGTCTCTAGTAGCATCCATTAACGTTTTCTTGATATACTCAGAGTAAAGTGTCTTCCATGATTTTGCAGTTTCTGCTTTTGCTGACGCAGTAATTGGAATACTCCCTAATAATAAAAGTAATGTTACTATGATCCATGCAGTTCGCTTCATGACCATTAGCTCCTTATCATATTACTATGTACTGGAAATTAATATTACTATTGTTAGACAATATGTTCCAGTAATAATATGGTATATGAAGGGTGTTTAGTTATAAATCAATTTCATTAAAGCCTCCGAGTCAAAACGATCTCCTTGCACTAACCATTGACCATCCACATCAAACATAGTCAGTATTCCCTCCAAAGGGACACGTTTACTTTCTTTGTCATCCTTATCCAACAAAACAAGATCACAAGTATATTTTAACTCAACAATATTTTTCTTTTGTTCGGAAAGGGTGAACTTTAGATTATCTGGTTTTAAAGAAAGCTTTTGTTTATTAGCGATTTGAAAAGGGATAGTTGTGATTCGGCTTCCTATAGCTTTTTCGGTATAGTATTCAGTAAAGTACGGTTTCATTTCTTCATTTCGCGCTAGAATGGATTCCTCAGAAAATAAATCATCAGAAACCTCAATGGTATATTCAACATTTTTGTACTTCTCTGCGGCTTTAGTGGCATCATCCACTTCTGTACTACAGCCCATAATTAACGTTAGGGATAATAAAATCATACTCAAGATCAATGGTGATTTACGCATTGGAACACCTCCATGTAATTGATTCTGTATTATTATACTTATATTACCATACATTGGTTTCGCAGCTTCAAGAAGAAAATGATTCAACTCCCTAAATATGGTATGGTGTAAATACTGTTGGCAACAGACGCATTATTATTACATATTAAAGAGCATTATGAGATTCATAGCGGCCATAATAAAGATGAAGTTGAACAGTTATGGGCAGCATTTTTAAATGGATATAAGAGTTTAAGAGATCTTAGTGACAATGATATTAGTGCTGTTCCTATGTTCGTTGCGCTTAGACAGCTTTGGTTATTTGCTTTATGTTTCAGTGAAGGTGAGCTTATTGGTGCAGCTGACTTTGTCAATGGATTTATCGACAGTAAAATGGATTATTTCAGAAATTTAGAGGTGATCAAATGAATGATGAATTGGGCAGTAAAGAAGCCATAAAAAGATGGGATAAATATGCAAAACTTATCTCAACTTCGTACGGCGAAAATGGGGATATCCATCGAGAAATTTTTTTGAATCCAGCTTTATTCAGTCTCATGGGTTATGTTGAAAATAAAAAGGTGCTAGATGCAGGCTGTGGTGAAGGATATTTAAGCAGAATGTTAGCTAAGGCAGGTGCCTCAGTCACTGGTGTTGATTACTCGCAGAACATGATAACGATAGCCAAGAGTAAATCATCAGTGGAATTAAAGATAAACTTCCATCATGGCAATTGTGAAGATCTCAGCTTTCTCCAGAATGAGAGTTATGATCTCATCGTTTCTAACATGGTGATTCATGATTTATCCGATTATAAGATGGCGATTCATGAAATGAATCGGTTGTTAGTCGATGGTGGGACATTTATATTCTCAATTCCACACCCTTGCTTTGTAACCCCTGGTAGCGGATGGGTGAAATCGGATACTGGAGAGAAGCTTTTTTGGAAAGTAGATAATTATTTCTATGAGGGCACTTATAATCAGAACTTCCCTATAGATCAAGAGGAAAAGTTTCTGATTTTTCATAGGACGTTATCCAGTTATGTAAATACGATTGTACGGGCTGGTTTTCAAATCGAGGAAATGATTGAGCCGAAGCCCTCTGCTGAAATGATTGAGAAGTATCCGTCGTTTGAAGAGGATTTTCGCTGCAGCGATTTTTTGGTTTTTAAACTGCGAAAGTAGGAGGGAGAAAGATGAATCATAACATTTTCAAAGAAGTTATAAACTCTGAAGAAGAGTTAAGGTCAATGTATGGGTATCCCAGTGAATTGGTAAACAACAAGAGTATAACCTTCATCGATCATCATTGCCGAGATTATATATCCAAATCACCGTTACTCTTTATAGCAACAAGTGATTCAGCTGGCAATTGTGATGTATCTCCGCGTGGGGATGCTGCAGGTTTTGTATATGTGTTAGACGACAAACATTTAATAATTCCTGAGCGACCTGGTAATCGACGGTTTGATTCTTTACGCAACATCCTTTTAAATTCAAAAGTGGGTTTGATATTTATTATTCCCGGACTTGAAGAAACCTTAAGAATAAATGGACATGCAAGGATTATCAAAGATCAAGAAATAATGGTTCATATGAAAGCTCAAGGTAAACTACCGAAATTGGGCATTGCCGTTGAAGTGGAAGAGTGTTATATGCATTGTGCTAAAGCTTTTAAAAGATCACATCTATGGGATGATACGTATTGGCCATTGAAAGCAGAGCTGCCTAAACCCTCAGTAATCATAGCAGAACATGCAAAAGAGCTTGGGATTTCTCAAGAGGATGTATCAAAAGGATTAAAGGATAGCTATGAGAATCGGTTATATTAGAAATGAAAGGATTAACTAAGATGAGCAAAGCTTTAAAACTCACTCCAGGGAATAAAGTAGGACTTATCGCTTGTTCTGATGGTGTGAGAGTGGAGAACCTGCCTAAAGTAGAAGAATTAATTAGAATTCTGAACTCGGTTGGTCTAGAGGTAGTGATGTCTAACACCTTGTTTAGAAGAGATGGTTATTTCAGCGGCAATCCTAAGGAAAGAGCAACGGAGTTGAATCGTCTATTTAATAATGATGAAATTCGTGCGATTTTTGATATTTCAGGTGGGGATTCCGCGAACCAGATCTTGGAATATCTCGACTACGATAATATTCGATTGCATCCGAAGCCTTTTTTCGGAATGAGTGACTTGTCCGTTATTTTGAACGCTTTACATACGCAAAGTAATTCGAAATCCTATCATTATCAGTTGATGAATCTCGTTTCTTCTGACGGGGCGGAGCAGCAATCTGCTTTTAATCGAACATTTTTCGAGGGACACAACGATCTTTACGATTTCGACTTTCGTTGGGTCCGTGGGAACCAGATGAGTGGGATTGTAATTGGCGGCAATATTCGATGTTTTATGAAGTTAGCAGGAACAAGTTATTTTCCAGACCCTTCGAACAAGATTTTATTCTTAGAAAGTTTAAGTGGCAGAGCTAACAAAATCGTCTCCTTATTTGCCCAGCTACAGCAAGTTAAGTATTTTGATAAATGCGCTGGAGTGATTCTTGGGTCGTTTACTGAACTTGAGAGCTATAATGAATTTTCAATCGTAGAAGCGTACTTGAAGGAAATCAGCAGGATTCCTATCGTGAAGACGGACGAGATCGGGCATGGTAGTGACAGTAAGTGTATTGTTATTGGTGAGAATAGAACTTTACAAAATTAAATGTACTAATGAGGTGTCCAAATGTTGGATTTATTTACTAAAAAAAGAATTGAAAAAATATTGTCAGAATACATTGAAGCAAAGGTACCAAAGCACATTAGAAACCAAATCAGGCTTAACTATAAGTTCAGAGGGGATAGCGTTACTTTAAATGAAGAAAGGCCTGCATATATGAGCGAAGTATGGGTAGAGTTACCCATCGCACAATTTCGATTTGAAGAAAATAAATGGAAAATCTATTGGAGAGATAGTAAGAAAAAGTGGCATTTTGTCGATGATTTTGCCCCCCAAGATGATTTTGAAAAACAGTTGGAAATCGTTGATAAAGATAGTAGAGGGATGTTCTGGAGTTAAGCACATAAAGGAGAGTTAAGATGTCTACACACGACTACCCATCTAAAGAAGTATTGAAAAATGCTATACATACGGCCTACCTGTCTCTTGATCATGAATTTGAGGGCATTGAGAATGCTCAAAAAGACACTCGTATGGAAGGCGTCGATCGTACTCCAGCAGAAATCCTTGCCTACCAATTGGGATGGTTGAACCTTGTGATGAAATGGGATAAGGATGAAAAAGCAGGCTTAACTGTCATTACGCCTTCACCGGACTATAAATGGAATCAACTTGGCGGATTATATCAATCGTTTTATCATACTTATGCCAGCTACTCATTAGACGAATTAAGATCTTTATTTAAAGAAACAGAACAGCAATGGCTGGACTGGATTGATTCTTTAAGTGATGAAGAGTTCTTTACGCAAGGCGTCTGGAAATGGACAGGAAATAATCCGAGATGGCCTATGGTCAAATGGATTCATATCAATTCTGTTGCACCGTTCAAGACTTTTCGTTCGAAGATTCGGAAATGGAAAAAGCTCAATGTAACTAAGGAAGTATAAAACAAGCCCCTGTCTAAGAGAAATCTCTGAAGCAGGGGCTGTTTTGAGCTGTTCAAGATCAATATGGAGGATATAGGATTAGTGGAAGAGAATGTATATCAGTGGATGAATAGATTAGTAAAGGACGGATTATTTTTGAAGAAAATATCTATTATTATAAGTGCATTTATATTATTGATTGCATTAAGCTCGATTATATTTGTCGTGGTAAACAACTCTTCCGAATCCATCAGGAGTCCTGAGAACATTGAACTAAAAGAGTTGTCGAAAGGTAACAAAGTACAAGTGAACTTCTCGGAGAAACCCACGGTATTCGTATTTTTCACCTCATGGTGTCCCTATTGTAATGACGACGCTCCTAAGATTGTCTCATTGTATGAGAAATATAAAAATAGAGTGAACATATACGGAATCAATTTGCTTTATCAAGATGATCTTTCTGAAGTAGAAAAATATGTGGAGGATCACAATATTAATTATCCCGTTCTCTTAGATGAAACAGGCGATCTCCATAAACATTTTGGTGAACAAGCTTTTCCTGCGTTGTTTTTTATGAACTCTGATGGCAAGGTTATGGATCAAATTATTGGCTCGACTGATTTTGACGCTATTGAGAGCTCGTTTAAGATTTTCATAAAAAACTATGATTAGTGTGAGATATATGAAATCAAAGAAACCCATAATTATCACCGCATTTCTTTCCTTTTTACTTCTGTTGCTGATTGTAGTTTGGAATCGTTGGAAAGTCAGGTTTAGTGGAGCTTATTGATGGATTAAATAATGGAAAAGAGTTCAAAACAATCTATAAATCAATCGAATCCCAAAGCTAGGAGGTTGAGATGAAGAAATTCATTATTGTAATTCTAGCCATAATTGCTTTATTGCCATTACATGGGGTCTCCGCGGATTGGGCCGGTTCGTTTGTTGTTTATTCAGGTGACATCTACGAAATATCAGACGATGAACTCATTCCCTCGGAAGAAATCGATAAGAAGATAGGGCATGTAACTAAATATTCCGATGAGGAAGGAACGTACAGGGGGAATTTCTCGAATATTTATCCTAAAGGTACGCCCTACTATTCAATTATCAATACCGATCCAAAAGATTACATTGCTATTAAGACACAAGAGGGTATCTTTGTAAAAGCTTATAATAAAGGCCATTATCCCAATGATGAATTGGTTGAAAAAACGATTTGGATGTATTTCTTATTGGGGACATCGGTTATCGTCTTATTAATAATTTGGATAATTAAGCGGAAGAAAGCAGTGTTGTAGCTAGAACGGCTTGGTGAAAAATTCAAGTTAGAAGGTGAATCAAGTGGATGAAGTAACAAATTTAATCAAAAAGTTATCCTGGGACACACCCGAAGAAGAAAAGAAAGAGGCAATAAAGAAGTTACAACATATAGAGGACGAAGATCTTCATTTGTTACTGCAACCTATATCAAAAGACTATTGGGATGGAGCGGCTGAAACAGTCATACGTTTAGGATATCCACGTGTGAAAAGCATATTGCCGGGTTTACTTGAATGGATACAAGATAGGAATTGGCCAGGCGCGGGGGAAATAGCTGATTTTTTACTTGAAATAGGGGATCCGGTGATTCCATATGTTAAAGATGTACTAAATCAACACAGTGATGATCAAGAATGGGTGTACTGGATTTTTGAAGTATTAATTAATCATTGGAATACGGCACAAGTCCTACAGATACAAGCAGAATTAATTAAGATTTCACAGGAAAAAGCCAATGACCTTTCGGCATTAAGAACCTTATTAACTCACGGTATATACGCAAAAGATGTGGTCTGTGAAATAATTGAATGTAAAAAAGATGTCATTGCTTTTGAACTCAAGGAACTTCACGATACTCATCCTGAAATTGATTGTGAAGCTCTTGAAAAAGAATTCAATGAAATAATCATCAAGCAGCCTAATTTGATTAAATCATTTTATGAGCACAATAAAGAACGTTTTTTTATATGTAATGCGATATCTAACCCCCAAGAAGTTTTAAGAGAAATAGAGATTTTCACAGCAGAGAGTCTTACTTAGTCAGTCTATATGAATTTAAATAAAGGAGACTTATCAGTGAACAACATCAAAGTGCTTCATTATGATGCGTTTTCTTCCTATCCGAACAAAGGAAATCCTGCGGGAGTAGTGTTAGAAGCTGATCATTTAAGCGAAAGTGAAATGCAATCCATAGCTCATAAGGTCGGATTTAACGAAACAGTTTTTGTAGTCTCATCAGATGTAGCTGATTTAAGGCTTAAGTATTTTACGCCAGGCCATGTGATCAATCTTTGTGGACATGCTACAATGGCATCTTTATTTGCTTTAAAAACAAAGGGTATCCTTGGAGAGGCTAGCTCGGTAAAGATCGAAACAAACGTGGGTGTGCTACCCATCCAATTCAGTATGGACAATAATAATCACTTACTAATAAAAATGAAGCAAGATCAACCGAAGTTTATTGAATTTAACGGCGATAGAGCGAAGCTTGCACACGCCATAGGTTTAACCCTTGATGAGATAGAAGAGGATCTGCCTATTGTTTATGGCTGTACTGGCGCATGGACTCTATTAGTCCCGATTAAGAGAATAGATAGCTTTAATAAAATGAAACCGATTAACTCGTTGTTTCCGGAGATTTTAACGCAGCTTCCAAAAGCATCTGTACACCCATTTTCACTCCAAACGCTTGATCAGCACGCTTTAATGCACGCCAGACATTTCTCATCTCCTTATTCAGGAACCGTTGAAGATCCAGTAACAGGTACAGCATCGGGAGCCATGGGGGCTTATTATTTAAAATATATTGATTCGCATTTGGACTTGATACAATTTGATGTGGAACAGGGATTGGAAATGGGTAGGGACGGCAAGGTGAACGTAGAAGTATATCGAAATGAATCCGGTGAAATGGATGTGTTTATTTCTGGAACTGCGGTGTTTGTGGAGGAGGTAGATTTATGGAGATGATAAAATATACTCATCTTGGAGTGTATGGAGTCTTAGTGAAGAAAGCTAAAGTATTACTAATTAAGAAAGCAAGAGGCCCTCATACGGGGAAATGGGACTTTCCAGGGGGCTCTATTGAGTTTGGAGAGGAGCCGTATGAGGCCCTTAAGAGGGAGTTTTGGGAAGAGACCGGAATTACAAGTTTAAAAGGATTGCTCCATGATTCCATTTCCTATACGTTAATTTATCCATACAGTGATACCCAGTTAGAAGAATTACACCATATAGGGATCATATATAATGTTTCATTGTTAGATGTGAACTTTGAGCTTAAGACCGATGGAGACGGACAAGACTCTGATGGGGCACAGTGGATAGAAATCAAACAACTAAACAATCTTGCTTTATCCCCTTTTGTGAAGAAAATAATGCTGGGTCATTATTAGAACTTTAATGATCTATGGAATGGAGGCAGCTTCATGATTGAAATTGATTGTTTGGGTGAAATTTGCCCAGTACCAGTAATGATGTTAAAAAAACATCAAAAAGCCATTCAGAAGGGTGAAAAGGTAATGCTAGTTACTGATCATAGCTGCGCGAAAGTTTCTATCACGGATTACTGTCGTGGTTCAAATCTAAAATGTTCCATTCAGGAAGTGATTAATGGAGTATGGGAAATTACGATTGAGGTTTAGGCTCAGCACAAAGTATCTATTAAGGTCTTTTCAATATATCTCACTAATTGTTTCGTATCGTTGTCACAGCGCTGATTTTGTTTCTTTATCATGTAGACATCGTTATTGACCTGGAACTGATCAATAGGAATGATCTTGAGTTGTTTACTATACAACTCTTTTTTTATGGACATATAAGGGAGAAAGGCGAGACCATGTCCTCTAATGGCAGCAAGCTTTACCGCCTCAAGAGAGTCTAGATTAAAGAGTATATCTAATTTAAGCTCGCCCACTGACACGGCATTCAAAGCCCTTTGCACACAATGAAGCTGTGAGGACCAGATTAAAGGATAATTGGAGAGCTCAGTCAATGTGATTTTATCAGGGCAAACGGTCGTATTGCTTGCCACCAACATAACTTGATCTGAAAATACCATATGTGAGCTTAATTCGGATTTTGGAGAAGGACCGGAAATAAACCCGACATCACCTTCTTCAAGAAGTAAACGTTCTTCTACTAAGGACGATGCCCCTTCATTTAAAGTGATATGGCAATTGGGAAAATGTTTTTTCACCTCATACAAGGTACAAGGGAGAGCATAATTACAAACCTCTGGAATTGCATAAATAGACAGCTCTTGTTGTGTTGGCTGTAAATGATTGATCTCTGTAACCATATCATCATACAATTTACAGATTTGCTCCACGTACTTCTCCGCAATAATCCCTGCTTCGGTTAGGCTAGCGCCTTTATTACTTCTCACAAAAAGTTCAGAACCCAGGGTATTCTCACATGATTTCAACTGCTGACTAAGTGCGGATTGGGTGATATGAGATTTCTGAGCGGCTTTAGAAATACTTTTTAACGATGCGATATCTAAAAATAATTTAAGCGTTTCCATATTCATACTTATTCCTCCTGTTGCCCGCTGTTAGTGCACACTATAGCATACTTGATTACGCTCCATCTGTGCCATTAGTAACACTTATACAGCATAAAGAAAGCCGATAACCACAGCCCGAATAAGTATGTTACTATTTTCACATAGTCAATTCAATAAAAACGATGGAGGTGTTAGACTATGGGGCAAACCGTAAGTCCCGAAACGAGATCAACCCGAACCAGAGCTCCTAGAAAACCTAAAAAGAGTCAGTTGCCCATCGCGTTGCTGGTCACAGCTCTCATTATTGGGTTTGGTTTTTTCCTAGACCATTCCCACGATAAAATGGTTGTCTACCTGCTTTTCGGTATTTCGTTTGGCGTTATTTTGCAAAGATCACGTTTCTGCTTTACTGCATCACTTAGAGATCCCTGTATTACAGGCAGCACTTCAGTTACAAGAGCGGTTCTGATTGCTTTTTCCCTTGCAACCATCGGATTTACAGCGATTAAGTACCCAGCGTTTCTGGAAGGTAAACCGATTCCTGGGATGGATAATGTGGGTCAGATCAGCTTGGCTTTGATCATTGGTGCTGTATTATTCGGAATTGGCATGGTTATCGCGGGTGGATGCGCTTCGGGTACATTGATGCGTGTAGGTGAAGGATTCACGATGCAGATGCTTTCACTTGTGTTTTTTGTCATTGGTTCACTTTGGGGATCACATGATATGGGTTGGTGGAGAGCTAACGTTATAAAGGATGCACCAACTGTATTTTTGCCTGATGTATTCGGTTGGCTTGGAGCACTGGTTGTTCAGTTCCTGATTATTCTTCTGTTGTACATCGCTGCAGTTAAATGGCAAGAGAAAAAGATGGGAAGCGCAGATTAGTTTAAATTATTACGTGAATATTTTCACTATTGTTATTCCAAAAAAATATAAAGGTGGTTTTTAAAATGGCTGAATTTACACTTGATTGCATGGGAGAAGCTTGTCCGGTTCCGTTAATGAGAACAGAAAAGAAAATGACTGAACTCAATGTAGGTGATGTACTAGTAGTAGCTATTGATCATAGCTGCGCAATGAAGAACGTTCCTGAATGGGCGAGAAAACAGGGACATAATGTGGAAATCGAAGAGGTTGATGATGGCGAGTGGGAAGTTGTTATTGAGAAGGTAAAATAAGATCGGTTACTAGGAAAGGACGGTGAAGGAAACGGTGAACGAATTCTGGTTGAAGATATCGTCTAACCGCTTTTATAAGCGCTTGCTCAAAGAACCGTTTACTTATGTAACTGGAGCTGTACTACTCGCTGTGTTCGCTACAGCACATCTGGCTGTTTTCTCTAAAGGATGGGGAGTAACTAGCGCTTTTGCAGATTGGGGAGCTTGGTTGTATCGATTAGCAGGCGGAAATGTAGATCAATGGGCATATTTTAGTTCGGAAAAAGCACAAAAAACATTATCTTCTGGATTTTTGAATGATGGTGGTTCGATTCGCAATCTAGGGATAATATTAGGTGCTTTAGCAGCGACTTTATTTGCTTCCGAATTCAAGCTGAAGAAAATTAAGTCCAAAAAGCAGGTTGTAGCAGCGGTACTTGGTGGGTTGCTCATGGGGTACGGAGCTAGACTGGCTAATGGATGTAATATTGGTGCATTGTTTACGGCTATAGCTTCTTTATCGCTTTCAGGATGGATATTTGGATTGTTCCTGCTGGTTGGCGCATTTATAGGCAGTAAATTATTAGCCAAATTCTTTATGTGAAAGTGAAATAGGCTGAGCTTGTAGCGCTGACGAGAGTCAGCCTATTTTATTAAGGCACAGACTCACAGGAGGGACAAAAGGAATGGAAAAGAAGACAGAACAGTATGATGTCGTCATTATCGGTGGCGGGGCTGCTGGTTTAACAGCAGGAATCTATTGTGGACGTGCAAAATTAAAGACTCTTCTCTTGGAAAAATCACTGGTAGGTGGTCTTGCCACTTATACTAATGAAATAGAAAATTATCCTGGTTTTCCTGAAGGAACGACCGGTACAGACCTTATGGGATTATTTCATAAACAAGCTAAGAAATTTGGTGTGGATTTTAAAATGACAGATGTAAAATCTGTTTCGGTAGCGGAAGATATTAAGGTAGTGGAGACCTTCCGGGTTCGTTATGAGTGCAAGGTCATTATCATAGCTAGTGGGGGGAAACCAAGAATTACCGGGGCGGCTAATGAAGATATGTTCTTATATGATAAAGGAATTTCTTTCTGTGCAACCTGTGACGCTGCAGCAAATACGGGAAAGACGGTTATGGTTGTTGGCAGTGGTGATGCAGCTATTGAAGAAGGAATGTTTCTGACCAAGTTTGCAGATAAAGTAATCGTTTCTGTTATGCATGATCATGGGAAAATGGATTGTAATGAAATTGCCAGAACGCAGGCACTAGAAAACCCTAAAATGGAATTCATGTGGAATACGGTGGTAAGTTCTTTCGAAGGTGAGGAGCGTTTAAATTCCGTCGTCCTGACAAATTTAAAATCTAATGAACTGCAAAACGTAAAGGTTGATTCATGTTTCTTATTTATTGGATATACCCCGAACACAGAAATTTTATCAGGTGTAGTTGAGTTGAATCGAAATGGATATGTCCTAGTCAATGAAAAAATGGAAACAAATATACCTGGTGTGTTCGCTGCAGGCGATGTATGTGATAAGTTCCTTAAGCAAGTGGCTACAGCTGTCGGTGATGGTGCCATTGCAGGGTATGGTGCGGAGAAGTATATTTCTGAATGTGAGACCTATGAACATCAAATTCTAAATCAAGGAAAACCATCCGTTGTTTATTTATGGAATGCAACTGATCCTTCTTGCCGGGAGCTATTACCACTCTTTGAGGCGTTTGAACATTCCCATACTGAGATCAGGGTCACAAAGGTAGACGTATATAAGTCACCCGGACTTGCTGCCAAGCTGGGAATAGATTCAGTACCATCCATAGTTTATCTAGATGATGGAAAGATCCAAAGGGTAATTACAGAGAAGATAAGTGATGAAATATTGAATGCTCTTACGAATTGATGAACAAAGCCACATGCAGATAACTCTGTATGTGGCTTTTTTTTCAACAAGCTTAAGTAATGTTGGACGAGCTATTTCAAGAAAGTGTCAAAGTATCAATAATAGTTGTTTTGTCATATACCTTTGAAAGCGCTTAGATATTAAGATTAATTCATAAGATAGCAAATCAACGGAGGGAGAGTAGAGGAGAACCAAGGCTGCAAAAAGAGAGAAAGCCATGAAAGATGCTTTATTATAAGAATCTAGGTTTAGGAGGACTTACATATGGCGAACGCAAGCGTCGCACCAGACAAGACATCAAGACCGAATCTCGGCAAGCATCGGACCAGCGGGATAAGACGCTTTTTTAAGCAAATAGATCTGCAGCTTATGGTATTGCCAGCACTTGTTTTAGTTTTTATTTTTGCCTATATCCCCATGTATGGTATTCTGATCGCTTTTCAAGACTACAAGTTAGGTAATAGCTTTATTAGCAGTGATTGGGTTGGATTAAAGCACTTTATTTACTTCTTTAATGCTCCTGAATTTGAAGTGGTTATGAAAAATACAATCATAATCAGCTTGCTGAAATTTTGTTTTGGATTTCCTGCACCGATTATTTTGGCGTTAATGCTGAACGAAGTTCGTAAGATGTTCTTTAAACGGGTTATTCAGACCGTTACATACTTGCCTCACTTCTTATCTTGGGTGGTTATCGGCTCGATGGTTACCTCGATGCTCTCCGTAGATAATGGCAGTATAAATATGCTGCTTGAGAAATTGAGATTTATTGATGAACCGATTAACTTCCTGTCTATGACCGAATATTTCTGGGGCATTTTAGTCACAACCAATGTGTGGAAGGAAATTGGATTTGCTTCGATCGTTTACTTAGCTGCCATTGCTGGTATTGATCCGCACTTATACGAAGCTGCTTCGATGGATGGTGCGAGTCGTTTTAAACAGATATATTTGATTACGTTGCCTTCCATTATGCCAGTTGTGATCATCTTTATGATTCTGGCGATCGGTAATCTGGTGAATGCAGGATTTGAAGATATTTTGATCCTTGCTTCCAATCCGGCTCTACGAGAGGTATCAGATTCAGTTGATGTATATGTTGTACGTGTCGGTATAGATAACTTCAGGTACTCCTATGCGACTGCTATCGGATTGTTCAAGGCCGTTATCAGTGTGACATTACTTACCTTTGCAAATTTCATTGCCAGAAGAGCGGGAAACAGCTTGTGGTAATGAATTACTCAATATAGGGGGACTGAATTATGAAACGTACTAACATAGGAGACCGATTGTTTATTGGATTCATATATGTATTCTTGACCTTACTGGCATTCTCCGCGTTTTATCCATTTTGGAATTCACTTGTGATTTCTTTTAATGAGGGGATGGATACTTCCAAAGGCGGAATTACTTTCTGGGTCCGTGAGTTCACGCTTGAGAATTATAAGATCGTATTTGAAGATTCTCGTTTAATGGGTGGATTCGTCATTGCAACATTGCGGACGGTAATTGGTACAGTAACAGCGATATTGGCCACTTCGATATTTGCTTATGGGATGTCGAAGCGCGAACTAATGGGTCGCAAATACTACATGATTATGTGTATCATTACAATGTATTTCGGTGGGGGACTCATTCCGTCATACATGCTTATCAGAAGTTTAGGCCTCTTCAACTCATTTTGGGTGTTTATTATTCCTGCACTTGTCAGCGTATGGAATATGATCATATTCCGGACCTTCTTCCAAGGTCTTCCGCAAGGTTTAGAGGAGTCAGCAAAGATTGATGGCTGCGGATACTGGGGAACTTTTCTCCGCATCGTACTTCCCTTGTCAGGGCCTGTCATCGCAACATTATCGTTGTTCACAGCAGTCAATCACTGGAATGAGTGGTTCGTAGCGAGTATTTACATTACGAAAGAGGAGTTAATGCCGATTCAGACCATCTTGAGACAGATATTGTTCTCTAATATTGCTTCAGAACAGCTGTCTAATGTAGATGCAAGTTCCATTGCTCATATTAACTCAGCCAAGAAAATAACGTCGAAGTCGTTAACGATGGCTACGATCATGGTTGCAACCATTCCGATTGTATGTGTATACCCATTCCTACAAAGATTCTTCGTTAAAGGGGTCTTAGTCGGATCATTGAAAGAGTAGGATGATAGAATGAGATGGGGTTTAGAGCGTATTGCTTTGAACATAGATTACAAATTGAAAGGGGAAAATACATTGAAGACTAAGAGAAAGATGCTTCTCGGAACGTTGTCTACCTTGCTATTGTCGACTGTAGTGGCGGGTTGTAGTGGCAACAATTCAAGCGCTCCAGCTGCAACTGCTGAACCAGCGAAAGAAGGAGGAACAGCGGTTAACACAGCAACTGAAGCTCCTGCGGCTGATTTGTATGAGTTAGGGAAAGAACCGCTTGAAGTATCATTCTACGGAAACTACGGCTGGTATCAAATGCCGAAATGGGGCAAAGATGCTGCTTCTAAATGGATTTTAGATAATTTGAAAATTAATGTCACTGGCATTAGCTCCGGTGGTAATAATGCTCAGAAGCTGCAAACGATGATCGTTGGTAATGAGCTACCGGATATTGTATGGACTGAGAAAGGTGCTGACGTAGAGCGTCTTCGTCAAGCAGATATGCTAGTTCCTTTGGATGAATACATTGATAAATATCCAAACTTTAAAAAGTACTTAACAGCTGGACATTTGGAATTGCTTCGTTCTCCTGATGGGAAAATCTATCAGCTGCCGAATTATTATACAACACAGCCAAACGGTAATGCCGGTTATGCGATCAATAAGAAAATTTACAAAGAACTCGGTTCTCCTAAGCTAGAGACTACGGATGATTTGTATGC
Source organism: Paenibacillus sp. Marseille-Q9583 (assembly GCF_976954365.1). NCBI lineage: Bacteria > Bacillati > Bacillota > Bacilli > Caryophanales > Paenibacillaceae > Paenibacillus > Paenibacillus sp. Marseille-Q9583. Next base: position 33,034 of record NZ_CDRJTB010000033.1, on the reverse strand, counting down.
TTACTTAAATGCTGTTAAAGCGAAGTTCCCAGATGTTATTCCGTTTGAGACTGGCTTAGCGAAAGATGGTAACGGTATTGACCAGTTGTTCTCCTCTTTTAAAGAGAATAACCTTTCGTTTACTAGAATATATGCTGTACCTGATGGCGATAAAATGGCTTCCATTTACAAAGATGAAGGGTTCCGTGAGTCCGTTGTCTTTGGTGCTAAATTAATGCGTGAGAAGCTTATGACACAGGATGCGAATACCCAAACAGAAGACCAGATTAGAGAGAAAGCGATGAATGGCAAGTTCGCTGTGATTGCGACATTCGATCCGATGAAGTTGCTCGCTACTGCTGATGAAGAGATGAAGAAGAAAAATCCGGAAGACGGTTATATGTTTATTAAACCAATCTACAAACCGGGCTTGGATCAAAGTAAGATTACTCCGGGAACGTACAATCAGCTAGGTTGGAACGTTGCTACAATTACTAAAAACGCTAAAAATCCAGAAGCTGTATTCGCTATGCTTGACTGGATGACAGGTCCAGAAGGTTCTATGGTTCTTAACTGGGGTCCTCCAGGACCAGATGCTTACTGGGATGGATTTGAAGCAGATGGCCTTACTCCTAAATTTAATAAAGAAAAATATCTAAATGAGCCAGAAGCACTGTCTGAAATTAGCGGCAAGGCCGGTGACTTGGTATGGGTAGGAAATACAGTTTTCTTGGATAATACGAAGAAAATGATGTTGCAAACACTTCCAGCTGACAAAATTGACTTTAGTAACCGTTGGCAGATGGAAGTAACTTGGGCTTCACAAGGCGACTTTACAGAGTTCCTGAATTGGGATCCGGCTCCAGACAGTGAAGAAGGTATTATCAGACAAAGTGTCAGAGATATCTGGTTAACTGCTAGAGCGAAATCAATGTATGCGAAGACCGATGCAGAAGCATTAGCCATTCTTGACAAAGCACATGATGATTCCATGAAGGTTGGTTATGAGAAATTCCTTGATTATGTTACAAAAGTATGGACAGAAAACAAGAAAGCTTTAGGAAAATAATAATTAGTAATACGAAGGTTTGCTACTAGGCAAGCCTTCGTTTTTACGTTGTATTCTGATGACTCATTGTTTATAGGCTGTTAGACAAATTTATGAATGGTATACTGGGAAAGAGTAATGGTAGAATTTACAGGGACAGATTTATGCATTTCAAAGGGGGACTTGTTGATGTACAACGTATTATTAGTAGACGATGAGATGTTGGATCTAGAAGGTATGAGACAATTCATTCCTTGGAATGAGCTTGGTATGGAAGTTGTGGAGGCAGCAAATAACGCGTTTACCGCGTGCGATATTTTAGATCAGCATGTTATTGATATTATCGTAAGTGATGTGAATATGCCGAATATGTCGGGCCTTGAGCTGGCTCGAATTGCCATAGAGAAAAAAAAGGATATACGCGTGATATTTGTAAGCGGTTACCAAGATTTTAGTTATGTTAAGCAAGCCCTGTCACTAAAGGCATATAGTTACGTCCTTAAGCCGATGGATGATAGTGAACTCATTGCTGCACTTCAGAAAGTAAGGCAGGATTTAGACGATGAACGTAAACGCCGTGATGTTGAAGAAGCCTATCAGCATATGATTCCAATGGCCAAAAATGATTTGTTGATACGCTTATTCGAAGGGGAATGGGAAGGGGAAGAGGGTAGCCAGGCCGGAATGTTGTCGCTTGTGAAGTCATACGGTCTGGATAAGCTGAATTGGCCTGTTCGTGTAGCTGTCTTGGAGCTTGACTACTTCAACTGGCTTCAAGGACAGGATAATCTATCTAAACATCAAATGGCTAAGGACTTCCTTTATGAAGTGAATAGAATAGGTCAGAAGCACGGAATGCCACATTGCTACAAGGTATCGTCCTATCGGATTGCATTATTGATTAACGAGCAGGAAATGGAAAAGTTCACTGAGGATATTTATGCCTCGATTCGTGCGAAGTTTCCAGTCACAATGACTGTTGGTGTAGGCAAACCAACACTTTCTATGGAACAGATTCATATCTCCTATCGACAAGCTATGGAAGCTGTGGACGGAAAAATGTTTATTGGTAAAGGTAATCTTATAATGTATGAGACCGTTAGCAGTGAACCAGGGATGATCGATGCTCGTATGTTAGATACCCGTATGGATACGCTGTTTAAAGCGGTGAAAGAGTATGAGTTAGTTCTTATTTATGATGAGATCGACAAGCTGTTCCGCTCTGTAAGTAGTTTAAGATCCAAATTCACTATTCATAATCTGGCAATGTATATCATTTGGAAGCTGGATCAGCAGTTAAAGGATGTTAGTGAGGATTTATTTGAAATTTTAGGTATGGAGATACATAGTTTAGATGTTCTACACCAATTTGATACGATCAGTGATATTCGCTCGTGGCTCGTACTCAAAACGTTTGAGATCTCCGAGTACCTGCGTAGTAAATCAGATTCAGTGAATCATAAATTGATTAGAGAAATCATCCAGACGATGCAGGACAGAATGAGCGATAACTTTACGCTTAAAGATATAGCGCAGCAGTTCTCTTTCTCCCCTAACTATTTGGGCTATCTATTCAAAGAGGAAACAGGGAAAACGTTCAGTGAAGTACTTACACAGCTTCGAATGGATCAAGCAGGCAAGCTTTTAAAAGATCCGACCTGCAAAATCTATGAAATCGCTAGCAAGGTAGGCTATCGGTATCTCCCTTATTTCAGCAGACAGTTCAAAGAGGCTTATGGTATGACACCTATGGAGTATCGCAAGCGTGACAAGTGATGGGGGATGATTGTTCTATGAAAATACGAAGAAGACATAAGTATGTGCCGATTGGGTACAAGTTAATGCTGACATATATGTTTTTTATTATTATTCCTATATCCTTGATAGGGTTCGTCTCTCATTCCATGTATAATGATTCATTACGCGAACATATCAATACGAATATTAAAGGAACGTTATTGCAGATTCGTGACAATATTGATTATAAAATGGACGAAGTTACTCGAATATCAACGCAATTATACAGTGACTTTGATTTTTATCGAAATCTTCGGAGCTATGAGGAAGGCTGGGAAAATTACGATCGGATGTCTAAGAAGGTGCTGCCGAAGCTTGACGTAGCGATTCAATCTACAGGTGTGAAGATAGGGATGTCACTATTCTTAAAGAATGAATCGATCCCTGAGATCTATTCGAATTCACTTGAGGGTTATTTGGACAATAGTAGCTTTTATCATCTCTACCACATGAAACGGATTGAAGATAAGTCCTGGTATTATGATTTTCCAACTGAAAAATACGCTGAAACTATGAAATGGTGGCAGATCGAGAGCGATGTAGAGAATAATAGGATCTCGTTGCTCCGTAGATTAATTGATACATACGAGCCTCTTAAGCCTAAAGAGATTGGATTCCTGCGGATTAATGTAAGGATTCAGGATCTATTTGACAGTGTCAATTATACGAAGATAGGAAAAGGAAGTAACCTAATTATAAAGAACGAGTTTGGAAGAACGATGTATCAATCGGGTGAACTACCGGAGAACTATACCAATGAAACAGAGCCAAATAAAGATTACCTGACGATTAAAGAAACAATTATGGTTGCTAACCAAGCCTGGCAATTAATTGCACTTGTTCCGATTACAATTCTTGAAAAGGATGCAATGAAGGTACGTTTGTTTATTATTCTAATGTGTCTCATATGCTGTGTGGTCTTTAGCTTCGTGGGCATATTTATATCCCGATATTTTTCAATTCGGATTAATAAGTTCGTATATGTGCTTAATGCCTATCGAGAAGGTGATCTTCACAAGCGTATAAAATATCGAGGGAAGGACGAATTCTCTCAAATAGCAACCGCGCTGAATGATATGGGTGAGAATATTGATATGTTGATTAAAGAGGTATATCTGACGCAGCTCCAAAAGAAGGAAGCGGAGCTTGAAATCCTACAATCGCAAATCAATCCACATTTCCTGTACAATACTTTGTCGTCTATTATTCAATTAGCCAAGTTTGGTCAAAATGAGAAGCTGCAGAAGATGGTACTGGAATTAGCGAAGTTTTACCGTTTAACGCTTAATGAAGGCCGTACGATGATTCCGGTTCCAACTGAAATTGAGCAAGCAAACGCCTATTTAGAAATCCAGAAAATTAAATATGGTGACCGCTTGGAGGTTATGTTTGATTTTGATACAGAGATCTGGCCTTATGAAACCATTAAACTGATTCTACAACCCTTTATCGAGAACGTGCTGAAGCATGCTTGGTGCGGTGATCACATCCATTTACGGATTGTAGGACGTAAGGAAGGCGATAATATACTCTTCCGTATCATTGACGATGGTATAGGCATCAGACAAGAGCGTATTGATCAAATTTTTGATTCTAAGGGACATACAAATACAGGTTATGGTGTCCGTAATGTGGATCAACGGATTAAACTGCAATATGGACCCGAGTATGGCGTAAGTATTTTTAGTCGTGTGGGAATTGGAACATCGGTTCAGATCCTGATTCCTGCCAAAAAAAGAAAGTAAGTCGGTATTAGTATTGAAGTGATGAAAAGGGGTCATTAAGCTAGTTATCGCTAGCTTAATGACCCCTTTGATTATTCAAGTGATCGTTAGAAACCTTTGTATTGAGGTTCTTCTGACTCTAATTCGGTTACCCGATTTTCAACCTGTGTAACGATTTGTTGCGTTTGCTCAGCTGCGTTTGTGAATAAAGTTTTTGCACTTTCGTTTTGTGTTTCAAGTGCAAATTGCTCCAAGCTCGCTTGAGCGCCTTTTAAAGAAGATAAACATGTTTTAACTTGTGAGGCTACTGTCATTAGGTTTCTCTCCTCTGTTTTTAGTTTCTAGCATGACGTTTCCTATTGTCCTCAACCGTTACTTTAGTTATGCAGGAAAAAAATAGAAGCATTACACGTCAACAAATTTCCATAAATAGGTAGTCCATTTCAGGATTGAATGGACCTTTTTTGACAAATAATGAGTGTTAATAAACAAGTGTTGATTTAAAAAAAGGAGGAAAATTGTGATGCCGGAGTGGTTGGAGGTTGTAGTACGAACACTCTTTGCTGTGGTTGTGCTTTTCTTTTTAACTAAATTACTGGGGAAGAGACAAGTATCGCAGCTTTCGTTCTTCGAGTATATTACGGGGATAACCGTCGGCAGCATAGCCGCCTATATTTCTCTGGATACGGATAAGTATTGGCATTTAGGTATCATTGCACTGATTGTATGGGTCGCCTGTTCTTTAGGAATTGAATGGCTTCAGATGAAGAGTAAAAAAGCAAGAGATTTCATTGACTTTAAGTCCACAGTTCTTATAAAGGACGGGAAAATACTCGAAGATCATATGAAAAAGGAACGTTTAACAACAGATGAATTATTGGAAGAGCTACGTAAAAAGGATGTATTCAATATATCTGAAGTGGAATTTGCGATTATGGAGTCTGATGGAGCGATTAATGTTCTGCTTAAGAAGGAGTATCTCCCTCTATCGGCAAAAGACCTGGGTGTGAAGGTTGCCCCTCAGAAAGAGTCACAAGCCGTCATTATGGATGGAAAAGTATTAGATAAACCGTTAGATACCTTAAATCTGACTCGCAGCTGGCTTGATGGAGCGCTAGAGAAAATGGGGCTAACCGTCGAGAATGTATTTCTCGCTCAAGTTGATTCTTACGGAGAGCTGACGGTCGATTTGTATGCCGACAACTTTAAAGTTCCACAGCCACAAGATAAACCACAATTATATGCTTTGCTAAAAAAATGTGAAGCGGATCTGGAAATGTTCAGTTTGTCGACAGAAAATGAAAAAGCTAAAAAAATGTACGAACAATGCTCAGAGCAATTGCAAGCATCTTTGAAAGTGCTAAAGCCTTTAATCCAAAGTTGATGGGCTACAAACCTCATACCTAAAAGCAAGAAAGAACCGGTTTTTCGCATCGGTTCTTTTTTTCGTATATAGCTAAATGGAGTATGAAGAATAAACCTCGTAAACACTTGGCAAACTAAGCCAGATTCGCAAGTCACAACCCAGGAGGTATACAGCCTATGTCAGGAATTTTAGAAACCATTAAAGATCAACTGGAGGGATGTAGTGATGCGGTGTATCAATCCATTTCTGTTCATGGGCATACCTGTCTTTTGATCTATATCCCTTCCATCATCGATTCTAAGACACTTCATGAAAGTATTGCTTTGCCGCTAAAAACAGAAGCAGAAGCAAAGCTGGAATGGCCAGATTTTTTAGAACGGTTAGATCAAGGTGTTGTTTTTCCTATCCATTACCTCAAGGCATTTGACTTGCAGAAGATTGTAGATATGATCGTTGCTGGAAAAGTAGTGCTTTATATAGAGGATCTTCCTTATGTTTATTATTTTGAAATTACCCAATATCAAAAAAGATCAGTGACCGAATCACAAAACGAACTTGTAGTGATTGGTCCCCAAGAGGCTTTCATTGAAGATATTGAAACGAATCTCTCTTTGATTCGACATAAAATTAAACATCCGGATCTAAAAACCATTCATTATTCGATTGGTAAATATACAAAAACCGATGTGTATGTGGTCTACATTGAAGGACTTTACAAAAAAGAAGTTCTTGCTGAGATAAAGCAGAAGTTAACTGAAATAGATATTGACGGAATACTAGGGATTAGTTATATATCAGAATATCTAAGGGATGGTAACTTCACGCCATTTCCGTTATTTCAATATACAGAACGTCCAGATTCGGTGGCAGCTTCTTTAATGGAAGGCCGAATCGGAATCTTACAAGATGGCACACCTACTGCAATGCTCGCTCCGACATCTTTTTTCACCATGCTGCAATCCTCTGAGGATTATTACCAAAGCTTTTATGCAGCAAGCTGGATTCGTGTTGTTAGATTTCTGTTCTCAATCATATCCATGATTCTTCCATCACTTTATGTAGCGATTACAACCTTTCATCCTCAAATCATTCCACCAAACCTGTTAATTACAATTGCTTCAGCGAGAGAGAACATTCCTTTCTCAGCGCTTACCGAGGCTTTAATTATGGAGCTTACCTTTGAAGCACTTAGAGAAGCCGGGACTAGGATTCCAAAGCCTGTTGGACAGACGGTTTCAATTATTGGGGGTATCGTTATTGGTCAGGCTGCGGTCCAAGCAGGAATTGTATCTGCTCCAATGGTTATTGTTGTTTCTATTACTGGAATTGCCACCTACATCATTCCTCATTATGAGCTAGGTCTGACTTTCCGGCTACTTCGTTTTCCATTACTGGTTATGGGTGGAACAATGGGGCTGCTCGGGGTATATATTACAGCTTTTTTGATTTACGGACATTTAGCTAACTTAAGACCGTTAGGTGCTCCATATCTGCAACCCGTTGCCCCACTTGTGTTACAGGACTGGAAGGATACATTCGCTCGCTTTCCCTCGAACTTTATGAAGAAGCGCAGCAACCTTTATACAGATAGGAATAAAAGGAGACTGAAAGAGAAATGAGAATCCTGAAGACAGGAGTTATTATAATCTTGCTCATAAATATAACAGGCTGTTGGTCGACAAAGGTAGAACTGGATGAACTAACATTTGTATACGGAATGTTTATTGATGGAGGCAAAGAACCAGGTACTGTTGAAATTACGATTAACTCACCTTTGCCCAATCGTCTTAACGCAGCTGGACAACCTTCAAGTGGCGGTGCAGGAGACGGAAGCACTTACTCTACCGTTTCTAAGACCGCAGAAACGATTGCAGATGCCATGCTGTTAATTCAAAAAGACTTAACCCGTCAACTTAGTCTTGCTCAATTAAAAGTAATTGTCTTAGGGAAGACCTACGCTGAACAAGGAATCAGCGAACTACTATTATGGATTGAAAGAGAGCCAAGTCTTCCTCTGGGTGCTTTTGTTATGGCTAGTCCGGGAAGTGCAAAGGAGATGAGTACTTTAACACCTATTTACGAGCAAATACCCTCGGATGTACTAAGGAACTTTGGATCAGAGAGATATTTGTTTTCAACTACGATTAAGGATTGCATGTATGCAGAGGCATCCGGTGTTGGATTTGCTATAAACAATCTTTCATTTGGTAAAAAAGAAGAAACATCAAAAGATGGAAAGCCGGAATTCTGGGCAGGAATCCAAGGGGCAATGATGTTTCAAAAAGATAAGATGAAAGGAGTTCTTAAGCTTAAAGAGGGAAGGGCATTAGCTTGGGCGGCAGGCAGTCTTAAGCTGGCCGTTTACTCCGTCGATTGGGATGAGGGGAAAAGTGCCGCAAGTGTTGTATTTGTAAGCACAAAATCATCAAAAAAGTTAAATCAAACGGATAAGGGTCCTGTGTTTACTGTGAATTTAAAGGGGAAAGCAAGTGTGATTTATTTAAGGGATCCTAAGAATAGGGATACAGAGGAACTCGGTCAAATTATCATTGCGAAGCTTAAAGAGAAAGTCTCTGATAATCTTAACGAAGCTATTCGTAATACCCAAAAAGCAGGTGCCGATGTTCTGCAACTCGGATTGTTACTGGAATGGAACGATCCAAAGCAATGGAAGCAGCTTAGAGAGCGGTGGGAAAATTATTATGCTCTAGAGGCTGATATAAAAGTGAAGACAGATTTTAGCATTGTGGATTTTGGAACAGCAAAATAAGACGTTTAGAGGGAGAAGCTATGCAAACATCGAAATGGCAGCTGTTCCGTTTTTTCATTATTTTCTTCAGCTCCCAAGCCACTATTTTTTTGATTCCGACTCTAATTGCTACTTCATCCTATCAAGGCTGGATTGGTTTAATAGTGGGATCTTTATTAGGGTTAATATTATTGTGGTTTACTTTTCACGTCGGTATGCTGCGACCTAATCAAGCGTGGGTAAGCTTTGGACAAGATATCATAGGTAAATGGCCGCACAAGTTCATACTTGTTTTGCTGTTATGTTGGTGTATTTATTATGCATCCTATGATATTGAGAACTTTGTGTTATTCTTTGGTTCTAATTATTTGAGAGGAACTCCACCTCTGTTTATTCAATGTGTAATTGGGATAGTGATTATGTATACGGCAAGTTTAGGCTTTACAACGATAGCGTATATGGCGGATGGACTTTTTCTTATTTTTTTTATAACGATGATCATTTTATTTTATTTATTTCTCCCGAATGCCGACTTTAATATGCTACCCGCCTTCATTCATTATCATGATCCCGGGATTGCCCTGAAGGACTCTATTGTAGTCATGTCTTGGTTTGGAGAATGGATTGTCCTCTTGTTTGTTGTGCCCGATCTGAAGCTTGAAGCGAAGATGCTGAAAAGATTAATATTTACAGCGATATTTGTCTTAGTCACTGTCTTAATTGGTTGGTCGCTGACGATGATGAGTTTTGGTCCACATTTGGGTCGGGAACTGCAATATCCTTTCCTTGAACTGGTGCGCAGCGCCAAACAAGATAATCTGCTAGGCAATTCGGATCCGCTGTTAATTGGAATATGGTCGTCTTCTATGTTCATACACAGCTCATTCCTTATCTATGTAGCCTCGAGATGTGTATCTGGCTTGTTTAATACAAAAGCTAGAAAAATGTACATTCCCTTTTTAACAATAGCTTCAATAACGATAGCTTTTTTATATTCACGACACATAGGCAGTTATTATAAACACTATAATAGTTTTGCTATTGTTGTCATTTGGCTAATCGTTGAAAGCATCCCAATCTATTATGCCATCACGGCTTTCTTTCGATATCGGAATAAAACTGCGAAGTAAATGTAACCATGAGGGGGAAATTTAGGTTCTGCCTTTTTAATAGGCAGGGCCTTTTCTTGTGAATTATTTATTGGATACACTTTCTGTTATGATGAAAGGACTTATTACAATAATTTCCTCAGATTGGGTGGTGTATTTACATGAATCTTCAAGAAGTTACTGAACTCATCAAATCTATTAGAACCAATCTAGCTAAAGTCATCGTTGGAAAAGAGGATGGAGTAGACCTGTTACTAACTGCATTACTTGCCAATGGCCATGTTCTGCTGGAAGATGTTCCGGGTACAGGTAAAACTTTGTTAGCCAAAGTCCTTGCAAAATCTTTAGATTGTACATTTAAGCGTATTCAATTTACACCTGACTTGCTGCCTTCTGATTTAAGCGGCATTAATTTTTATAATCAAAAGTCAGGTGAATTTCAGTTTAGACCAGGTCCAGTATTTGCGAATATTTTGCTCGCTGATGAAATTAACCGTGCAACACCCAGAACACAATCCAGTCTGCTGGAATGTATGGAGGAGCGGCAAATCACGATCGATGGTGTGACTCATGGCCTAGAAGCACCTTTTCTCGTTATTGCTACTCAAAATCCGATTGATAACCAAGGCACTTTTCCGTTGCCCGAAGCTCAATTAGATAGATTTCTGATGCGGATTACTACGGGTTATCCTTCATTTGACGAAGGGATTCATATTTTGCAGCGTTTCCGTGAGAATAATCCTCTTGAAGAGACTTTTGCTGTGGCTGCCGCTCAAGATATTCAAGCTGCGCAGCGTTTGGCCGCTTCGGTGAGTATTAGTGATGATTTGCTAGCGTATATCGTTCGGATTACGGAAGCTACTCGCAAATCTACGGCAGTAAAACTAGGGGCGAGTCCACGTGCAAGTGGAGCATTGCTCAGATCATCTCAAGGATATGCTCTAATCCAAGGTAGATCTTACGTTACACCAGATGATATTAAAGCCGTAGCTATTCCTGTGCTTGCCCATCGTCTGCTTCTTCATCGTGGATTGGGTTCAAAAGAGGGACAGGCCGCGGAAATTGTATTACAAGTGCTTCGTGAGGTAGAGGTGCCGACTGAACTCGTTGCGTCCTTAAGAGGCGGAAAGGTGGAATGAGCTATGGCTTTGCCTTGGTTCATTTTCATTACAGTAGCTCTCCTGTTCCTTCTTGCCGTTATCTATGAACGGAATGGTCTGAAAGCGCTTAGTTATACTCGTTATTTTTCAACTAAGGTCGCTTATGAAGGGGATAACCTTGAGATGATCGAGGAGATCGTTAATGCGAAACTTCTGCCATTACCATGGCTTCGACTGGAATCTAGTATTGCAAGAGGCTTGGAATTTGGAAGTCAAGATAATCTCGGCATTAGTACGGGTGAAATCTACCAGAACCATATCAGCTTGTTCTTTCTTAAATCTTACCGTCATATTAAACGGCGGCATCAAGTAACTTGCGAACGGCGTGGGATATACCGTTTGGAGTCAGTCACCATGACCACTGGAGATCCCTTTGGATTGATCCGGAAAAATAAAACGTATCCTCTCCAATTAGAGTTATTAGTCTATCCTAATATGCTGAATCTAGACGATCTTCCGCTACCTATACATAGCTGGCTGGGTGAACTTCCAGTGAAAAGATGGATCGTAGAAGATCCTTTCCTGACTGCAGGTATTCGCGAATATAGCTCAGGAGATTCTATGGGACTTATAAACTGGAAGGCTACAGCGCGCACAGGGACTATGCAGGTACATAAGAAAGACTACACTGCGGATTCCAGGCTCGTCATTTGTTTGAATATAGAGGACAGTGATTCCATGTGGAGAGCGGTAACGGATGTGGAACGTATCGAGCAAGGGATAAGATATGCAGCCACTATCGCCGAATACGCCATGCGCCATGGAATTGAGACGGGATTTATCTGTAACGGCAGATTGGATAACGGGGGCGAAAGAGATCCTGTTGAAGCAGAGCCTATGGCTGAGCTGGAAGACTTGCTAGAGCTGTTAGCTAAGCTGAATCTAGACAGAACGCTTCCTATGAGTCGATTGCTAGCTCTGCAGGCCGAGAGCGGAATAAGTGATACAGACTTTCTGATCATTAGCTGTCATAGAGGAGCAGAATTACAAGAGGCTGCTGACCTCCTATTGGTGTTGGGCAATGGTATAGAATGGCTGGATATTCCGGAACAGGGAGGAGAGAGCGCATGAAACTTCCGTTATCTGGTTACGTATGGAATACGGTTAAACTCTGGATATACTCTATCCTAGAACTATTATTAGTTTTGCCTGTATGGATTCTGTTTCAGGCTTATGTACTGCCCAAGCAAGTTGAACCTATGTGGCTGACCGCCATACCACTAATATCATTAGTAGGTATTTTGCTACGAAAACAGTGTAGTGTTAGATGGAAGCAACTGCTGGCTGCTATAATCCTTGGGACGGTGGTTGGGGCTTTTTCAGCAGGAAGTCTTTCTATCGAAAGTCTGCCTTTAGGTGTCGCAGGTTTTATATGCGCTTTTCTCGGAATGACTGCTGACTCTCGAGATCAGTCCAGTAAGAAGTATTGGACAGGTATTGTAATCTATTTTGTTGCGACCATTGTCTTTGGGAGAATTCCCGATTTGGAGGAAAGTGTTACACTACTGACCTGGTGCGGTAGTTTGTGTCTATTACTCACATTATTTATTTCTAATAGTAGCTATTTACAATATAGTTCGCTTTCTCAAGAGGGCAAAGCTTTGCCAAAAGGATTACAAAGGAATAACCGTATTTATGTCATTGGAATAGGAATTGTTGCGGCCGTATTAGCGGCAGGAGTCGGAAAAGCTATAGGGACACTGCTATGGAATATGGTACGCTCGTTCTTCGGATGGATTAGTAATTTATTCTCTGGGTCAAGTGAGCCGCTACCTCCGCCAGTAGAACAGCCCCAAGCGAGTCCGGAACTACCTTTTGTTGGAGATGAAAAGCCTGGTCTACTAGCTGCTATATTAGATGTTGCTTTATATGTTGCTGGAGCTGTGTTATTGGGCATTGCAGCTTATTATGGACTTCGGTGGTTGTATAGAAATGCCGGTGGGAAATTAAAGAGAGCCATGGATGCCTTGCTATCCATGCTGCGCAGGGAACATACTCCAAAGGACAATACACCTTATCTTGATGAGGAAAAAAGTGTATTTACATGGGAGCAAACGCTTCAAGGTCTAAAGGATTTCTGGAGTACTCGCCTTACGCCAAGACATCGAAAAGACCGCTGGGAGCAGATGAATAGTGAAACGGAGCGTGTTCGTTGGTTATATCGGCGTTGGCTTCATTTGATGCACGATCATGGTTATGAAGTTAAGAGTTATCTTACGCCGAAGGAAACAGAAGACGATATTATTAAATGGACTGCTCTTAACAAGGTTAAACATAAGGGCGAAGAACATACGGTTCATACGTCGAATTCATTGATTGAATTATATGAAAAAGTTAGATATGGAGAAGAAAATCCTTCTGCTAATGATGTGGCTGTATTGAAAGATGAATTGAAATTATAGAATTGAATATTCTTCAAATTCGTGCAAATAGGAACAAATAGGTTACAAACGCTTCAAAAGTGTTACAACATGGATACAATTGGATTTGCAGTTACCACTATAATAATTCTAGCAAAATACTCGTGGAGGGAAGTAAATGAGAAAGCATAGCAGTACATATGTTGTTTTACTATTAAGTACCTTTGTCATCAGTCAACTGACTGGCCATACCGCTTCAGCTGCACCAGCTAATGCTGTTCGTACCAATCCAGCTGTAGCTGCGGCGACAGTAACACCCCCTAGTAATCTGGGTTCCATTTCATTAGGAGCAAATATTAAAGCTACATTAGAAGATGTCAATGTTTGGTCACAACCTGGTGGGAATATTTTAACTTATACCCTGAATTATTCGAATGGGAGCAGTAAAAACGCAAACCTAATGTATTATTTTTCGAGAGTGACGACGCCAGGGGGTTCTGTTATTCCGGGTAACCCACTGAGCGCTGACGCGACTAAGAAGAAGATTGGTGCTAATGAAAGCTTGCGGGTTACATATTACGTCAACATAGGCAAGACCAATTCGTTAAAAGGGATTAAGATTCCCATGTATGTATGGGATTCCAAAACCAAAGGTTATTTAAAGCATGCAGGAAGTTTTACTGTACCAGCTAATTATTCCCCAACTGCTGTAAATGGAAAAAATGTTAGCACCACAATGAATGACATTCCTGTCATCGCTAAAAGTGAGTCCTTGGAGCTCTATAAATATAATGGGAAAGCTTATGCCAAGGTGGGTATAAGCCTGACCAATAAGGGAAGTAAGGTACTCAGTGATCCGGGTTATGCGGCTTATTTACTCTCTGCAGGTGGCAGTTCGTATGAATTAGCACTTGATCGTTCTCAGATTAGTTACAAGATTCAGCCGCAGGAGAAGAAGACTATCTATTATCTTGCCGAGATTCCTCCTTATATGAAGACGGATAATATGAAGCTGCAATTTACGCAAAAAGATGAAGCACTGAAGCTTGAGATCGCTAAATCCTCGTACAAGCTACCGGCAGCTACTACCCCTAATTTGGTGGTAGGTAAAGGTGTGACCAAGAAAATCACCATTAATAATAATCCGATAGAAACTCAGTTAAACAACGCAAACGTATACGCTGAGAATAATAAAGGGATTTGGACCTTCCAGCTTCGTGTGAAAAATGTAGGGAAGACGGCCGTTACGTTGCCAACGTATGAGCTTGCCGTCAAATCTTCAACAGGGACAACCTTTCCGATCAATGCGAAGGGATTGAGCGGCTTAACCATAAAACCTTTGGAAGAAAAAATCATTCCACTTACCGCACAAATTCCACTTGAGGTTGAGCAGAGTTCGCTGCAATTGCAAATGATAGAGGCTGTTTCAGCTCCAGCTAATACAGAAACGGGCAGTTCAGGTGAGGGAACAGGATCTGAAGGGAATAATGCCAGTACGGGTAATACAGCCAAGCTGACAGTACCGATTGCCTACTACACAATTTCATACACACTTCGGCCAGAGGTTCAAAAGGGCGTGGAGTATAGTGCATCCAATGAATATGGTTCTTTCACTTATAACTTGCTGTCTTTGCAGCGCTTTCCTTGGAAAGATGATGACATCGTTGTTGCTAGAATAAATATTAAGAATTCGCAATCGGTGGCTTTAACACTTCCAGAATTAAAAGGATCTGTGCAAGTAGACAATGACGATGTGTCTTCTTCTACAGAACTATTTATGGACAAGGAAACCTCGACGATTGCACCAGGGAAAAATGCGGAAATCTATGTATTTGCCAAAATCCCTTACACGCAAGAGTTCGATAAATTAAAAGTGAACCTCTTTACAACGGTAAAAGAAGAGAAGAGCTCGTTCCTGTCGCTTAGCACGAACAGTACGATGAATGCTGTAGCGACAATTGAACGTGGGGGAAGTTATGCAATCACTGGTAAAGGCAAGAACGCTAGTGTCCAAGAGAACAAAACAATTATTTATGAAGGTCTCAATTCTAATATCGTATATACAGAGCTACTGCTTAGCAGTGAGGAAAAAAGACAAAGCAAAATGGCTCGCCTTCAGGGTTACTTTAAAACAGGAGATGGCCAGCTATTCGAAGCTACAGTGAATCAGCCAGATACTTCAGCTACACCTGGTGGTAAGCAATTAATAACGTACTGGGCAAAATTGCCTAAATCCGTTATTCCATCAGACGTAAGTATGTATCTAGGTCCAGGAATTACTGGGAATAAGCTGTCTGAACCTGGTCAGGAACCAACGGGATTCATTAACATTGCTTCATTGAGTCTAAATCCAGTTTCTACTCCACCGGAGAATAACTTGACGAAGGTTGCGCTATATCCGTACACGATGTCTGTTCTGAGTTCGGAAGGGCGATCGCTGCAAGGTAGTAGCACTATAGATATCGTAATGAATTACAACCTACTTCGTGACAGTACCTATGACATGGGAACCTTTACCCATAAGCTGGTGCTCAAAATGACAGATCCATATGGTCTTTCACAGGAACGAAGCTTGAACATCGGTACTGAAATTCTTGAAGGGAATAACAACTCGTATACTGCAACATTTACCAATAATATGTATAAAAAATTGTCAGGTGGAGCCTACAGAATCACACTGTATGATGAGTTCCAAGGAGAACGGATCGAGCTGGCCAGCCAGGCATATAGCATAAAGATCGATAGACCAGTCACTGAGAAGTAGGAAATCATATCTATTAATGTACGAGAAGGAGCAGCTCCAATGTTGCGAGTGGAAAATGTAACGCATTCTTTTAAGAATGGTAATGAAACGACGGCAGTCCTTCATCAAATAGATTTTTCTGTGAAAGAGGGGGAGATGGTTGCATTACTGGGGAGCTCGGGTTCCGGTAAGTCAACCATGCTCAACCTGATGGCAGGTCTGATGAAGCCTACGGAAGGCCACATTTACATTGCTGACCAAGATATTGTGAAAATGAGCGAAAACAAGCTATCTGAATTTCGTAGGAAGCATATCGGGTTTATCTTTCAAGCATATGAACTAATTACTAGCTTGACTGTCCGTGAAAATGTAGAGTTGCCGCTAGTGTTTCAATCCGTCTCACCATCAATACGTAAGCAAAAAGCTCTGGCCTTGCTGGAAGGGGTCGGCATTCCGGATAAAGCCGACCTGTTCCCTTCACAGTTGTCTGGCGGACAGCAGCAGCGGGTCAGTATTGCACGTTCCTTGATCACAGAACCGTCCGTTATTTTCGCAGATGAACCAACCGGAAATCTGGACTCTAAGACAGAAGAGGAAATTATCAATATCCTGCTTAACCTGAACAAGAAGATGAAAACCACCTTCATCGTTGTAACACACGAGCTCAAAGTTGCAGAACAAATGCAACGGATTTTCACGCTTCAGGATGGATATATGATTACTGAGAAACAAACTTCTTCGGATACAGAACTCGAAGGGGGTAAACTCATTGAGGATTAGTGATATTTCACGTTTGGCTTGGGAGCAAGTCAAACGACGGAAAGTTGTCACAGGTCTTTGTATGGCAGGTATATCGATAGGCTGTGCTGCTATTATTGTTGCTTTAAGTATAGGAGATTCCGCGCAAAGCTATACGGAGCGGGAAATTAACCGGAATTTCAAAATGGATGAAATTACGGTAACTCCGAACAGCGGCATCCCTTCACAAGGGGCCGGAGAAGGAAAAGGAGCCTCTGCCTCTGATGCAAAGCTCGACCCCGGGAGGCTAACGGGCCAGAAGCTGAAAATTGTTCAAGGCCTGCGACATGTTACCGCAGCAGCACCTTTTCAAGAGCTTGGCTACATACAAATGACTACTATCGATAATAAAATTACGGACGTACAGTTAATCGGAACGGATCTTCGACTACTAACGAAATATGACCATAAATTTAAGCAGGGTGGTCCTTCTGATTCGGTTGGTATGGCAGTACTAAACTATGGAGCAACGGTAGGATTGATTGATGTCGAGACTCGGCAACGTCTTTTTGAACAACTGAGTACTGATCCTTATAATAATAAAATAATGGAACAGTACAACAGTTTAAGCATGCTTCCGTCGGATATGTTCAAACAACAGGTTCAATTACAATCATATGACCCTGCTTCTCAAACTGGACAGTCTCTAATTAGCTCACCCATTCAAATTGTTGGGGTATTGGATAGTACTGGGAACCCTGATATGGCGATGTACGACAAGAAGATTTATGTTTCGCTAGAGACTGGTGAGCGTCTAGTGGAACAACTGAAACTAATGAATGGAACTGCTGGGCAAAAGGATGTTTACAACTCAGCCATTGTAAAAGTTGACAGTACGGACAACATCGTACAAGTGGAGAAGCTTATCCAGAAACTTACACTAAATACTAGTACGAATTTGTATCAAAAAGAGGCGATGGCTTCTACATTCAGTATGTTCAAGAAAGCAGCGCTTGGTATTGGTATATTTATTCTAATTATTGCTTCGATCTCGATCATCGTTGCGATGACCATGTCCACCCATCAGCGTCGTCGCCAGATCGGTATTATGAAGGTGCTAGGCGCCAATATGGGGCAAATCCGAAATATGTTTATTACAGAGGCGGCATTGCTCGGGATGCTTGGTGGGTTGCTCGGTATAGGCTTTTCATACTTGATTGTGTTTGGCATAAATAAGCTGATTGGTTCCACAGGAGGAATGGGGATGGGTGAGCCCTTAGTAATCACTATTCCTCTGATGACCCTTCCAATAGGGATCGCATTTGCGGTAATGACAGGCGTACTATCGGGAATTTATCCAGCGATAAGCGCGTCCAGAACGAATGCGCTCACGGCGATAAAACGGGATTAGCTATTTTTAAGTTGAAAGGAAGCAGAAGTGATGAAGAGGAGAATCAAGTGGATTGTATTGGTATTGATTATTATTGCAGCGGGTTATTTTGTATACAACAAGATGTATAAACCCGAGGCACAGCTAGAACCTGTTGAACCACCACAGGCAATAACTTTTGAAGTGACACAGGAAACCATCACCAACTCTGTTCAGGTCAAAGGGAATTCACATTATGAGCAGGAAACGCTTGTTTATGCACCATATGCTTCAAAGGTAACAAAGTGGAAGGTAGAGAATGGTGGGCAGGTTAAGAAGGGAGATTTGCTGTTTACCCTCGATCAGGAAGCTTTAAAGAATGAAATTGCTACACAAGAGGCAACCATTCGAAAGGCTCAGCTAGAAGCGGAACTAAATGAATTTGTTAGTCAGCAGGACCAGGAGAACGCAGCCCTTGGTGCAACAGAAGCCGAACGTATAAAAGCACTTACAGCCCAAGAATCAGCAAGAATTGGGGATGAGCTTAACCAAGTAAATGCTGAAATACAGGCTCGTGAATTAAAAGAAAAGAAGGCTAAGCTAAATACAGCCCTCTACCATGCTCCTGCAACAGGTGTTTTTCTATTTGACAGTGCGAGTGAAATTCCGCAAACGGTAACAGATAATCAATACATCGGCAAAATTGTAGATATGAACAAGCTTGAATTCATAGCTCTTGTAGGTGAACAAGATGTCTTCCGTATTAAGACGGGAATGAAGGTCGATGTTAAAATGACAGCTTTAAAAGATTTAAAGTTGTCTGGAGAAGTGACTAAGGTATCTAAATTTGCTAAGACTGCTTCGGGTCAAAATACTACTGCTACATCGGTTCCACAATTTGAAGTGGTAATCTCACTGCAACCTAACGAGCGCTTAATTGGTGGACTAAGCTTGAGCGGAGAAATCGAGACGGTTCGCAAGGAAAATGCCATCGTTGTATCCAGCATCGCAGTAATGCATGAAGGAGACCTCTCCTACGTGATGGTGGATAAGGGCAATGGAGAATATGAACGAAGAGATATCAAAGTGGGTATGGAGACGGCTGACAAAACAGAGGCCGTCTCAGGGTTAAAGGTTGGAGATGTTGTTGTGCTTCAATAGATTGAAATAGACCTAAGCCTATTTCTCAATCGTGAGTCGCCAAGATTTAATATCTTTATTTAGCTCGGTAAGGTCAGGAACCGGAATTGGCTCGTTGGATAGATTATATTTAGCTTTCAATGCTAAAATCCGATAGACGCTCTCATCAATCCGTGATTCCTGTATCTTACCTTTTTTTACATGGTCCAGAAGCGATTCTAATACCCGTTTCTCATTATCATAGCCGTGAGCGATAAGTAAGATATCACTGCCTGCATTTATAGTATCAACCGCTGCTGTGGTAAGGTCGTAATTCTTCATGATAGCACCCATAGTCAGGTCATCTGTGATTACGAGTCCTTGATATTTCATGTCACCGCGAAGTAGCTCACCAATGATTTTATTTGATAAAGATGCGGGTTTATCAGGATCAAGTTTCGGGAACAAAATATGAGCGACCATTACGGCATCGGTTCCTTCTTTTATTGCAGCTTGAAAAGGGAGCCATTCTAATTTAGCGAGTTCTTCAGCAGTCTTATTCACAATCGGTAGCTCAAGGTGGGAGTCGACGGAAGTATCTCCGTGACCAGGGAAATGTTTGACGACAGGAACAACACCTTCGCTCTCAATTCCTTTCATTTCGGCAATCCCTAGCGTACTGACTAGTTCAGCGGAGCTACCGAAGGAACGATCTCCAATTACAGGATTATCTGGATTGCTATTGATATCAAGGACGGGAGCGAAGTTCATATTAAATCCTGCTGACAATACTTCTCTAGCGAGGAGCTTGCCCATCATTTCGGCAGCGTTAGCATCCTTACGGGTACCGACCTTTCCATTAGAAGGGAAGGAAGCGTACTCCTTAGGCATCCGGCTGACTTTTCCGCCCTCCTGATCGATACTCATAAATAAAGGGGCAGGGTTGCCGCTGTTGCTCTCTTTCATGGAATTAACAAGGCTGACCATACTCTTCAGATCTTGAATATTGTTCTTAAAAAGGATGATTCCACCGACTTTGTCTTCGGCAATCATCCTTTTTGCTTGATCATCCAGAACGGTTCCATCGATACCAACAAGGAGCATTTGTCCAACTTTCACTTCAAGGCTCATACTGGAAACCTGAACAGCAATTGGATCACTCTCTGAGGAGGGAGCTGCTGTGGAACTGGTAACAGGTGAAGATGTGGATTCGGCAGTCGGCGGATTTGTAGCGGCAGCTTGGGAACTGTTACTGCTATTGGAGCAGCTAGTTAACAGAAGCATAGGTACCATAGCAGAAGCCATTAAAAAGCTAGCAGAGGATGTAGGTCTAAGGATGTTGCGTGTAAATCTGGTCATTAGAATAGTCGTCCCTTCGTTTCTTATTTAGATATCAGAAGGATGAATCCTTGCTGACTTAGGTACACGGTGATAAGATGAACTTAAATCTTTACATATTAAAATTGAATTATGAGGTGACGGTCAAATGAAAGATGGATTAGTAAACGCACTTAATGAACAGATGAATTTCGAGTTTTATTCCGCTCATGTTTATCTAGCTATGGCAGCCTATTGTTCCGGGGAAAGTCTCGATGGATTCGCAAACTTTTTCTTAATTCAAGCAGAAGAAGAACGATTCCATGCCATGAAAATCTATAAGTTCCTTAATGATCGCGATAATCGTGCGACACTTGAAGCTCTACCAGAGCCAAAGAACGAATACTCTTCGATGCTGGATGCTTTTGAACATGCTTTCGCGCATGAGCAACAAAACACGAAACGCTTCTATCATTTAGCTGACTTGGCGCTGGATGAGCGTGAACATGCAACGATCTATTTCTTGAAATGGTTTATTGACGAGCAAGTAGAAGAGGAAGCGCTCTTTAGCAACATCATTAGTAAACTGAAACGAATTGATAAAGATAGCAACGCCTTCTACATGCTGGATGCTGAATTTGCTGCACGTACTTTTACAGCTCCTGCTGAGTAAGTAAAGTTACTTAAGATCAGAAGCCTGAGAAATCAGGCTTTTTTTATTTAATTGATGAAGGCAGTTTAATAGCCAGCAGCTTATTATCCGTTCGGATGATCAGCATGCCTCCAGTTTTAAGAGAAGGGGCAAAGTTACGAGATCCTGTCTTCACGGTAAAAATAGGCTTCAACGTCAACATGTCATAAGCGTGAAATAGGCCATCTGATTGTCCGCTATAAACCACATTTCCAAAAAGATCCGTCTGAACTACAGGATTCTCACCATTATTGAGGACTACCGCCTGACCATTTCCAAGTTTGAGTGCGGATAACGTACCTGTATCATAATTGGAATATAACATTCTTTGCTGATGGACTTGGTTTAGAGGATAATCTTTCTCTTTTGCCATAGAAGTCCAGGTTTGAACTGGCTTACCTTCCGCTGAGTAATTCCAGAAATCATATTTCACAAGCTTTTTGCCCTGAAAAATATAGAAGTCATTTCCGTCCAAGAATGCGGTCCCATTTACACCACCAAATGTGAATGCTCCATCTTTATTCTCGGTATCTGTCCATTTATATAAACGTTCTCCTTTAAGTTCACCCGTTTTTACGTTGAATACAGAAACTTTAACATTACGATTCACAGCGTCATCATCCATCATTAACGTATTGGTAATGGAGTAGAGGAGGCCGTCCTTTACTGCTAGTGGCCACCATTGACGGGTATGGTCCCATAGTTTTTTTCCTGTCAGACTGTCATAAGCAGCAAGTGCGGCAGTTGTTAATGCTCCCTGTGAGAGATAACTTCGAATAACAACCCCATCCGTTTCCATAAGTTCCGATAAGCCTGTAAAGTTATTGCTCTCCTCCGCAGCCTTCCATTTGATCTTCCCGCTGACCGCATCGACAGCTGCGAATTGACTCTCTTGTGTTACATAAATGGTAGAACCTAACCGTTGTATACTGGTGGCTTTAGGTAGTGATAATGAAGCTGACCACGCTTTTTTACCTGCTTCATTAACGGCATACAGAGAGCCACTCTTAGTCAAACCATAGATAAATCCATTACTGTACGTGAACAACGGGGCTAATGCACTTCCGAATTCCCACATTTTTTTACCTGTTGTAACATTCAATGCGACTAGTTTTTCATTCTGCTGCAAGGCAAAGACTTTCCCATTCTCGGCAAGGGCAGTAACGTTCTGCCCAGTGATTCTATCTTCTTTTAATATGGCAAGCGGTGATGACCATACAGGTACAAGAATAGGTGCTTTGACTTCATTGTAATAGGGATTGCTTGTACTTATAACTGCTTGTTCCGCAGAAATGACGGATAAAGAACCGTTGTAAGCTATTGGGGATGCAATGCATGTAACAGCTAAAACTTTAATCATTGTCTTGTGCAAAGACTGAATCATCGTTTCACGCTCCTCAAAAATAGTGATTACTATAATTAGACATTATAAATGGCAAAAAGTTACTATTTCAGTAGTACAAGCATAAACGCCTACGGCTTTTTTATAAGGACGGTAAGTGTTTAAGCGAGAGATATAAGACTTAAAGTTGAACTAAGGCAAACTATGTTACGCTCCGCAAAACAGTTATGACCTAGCAACTCTATTTGACGTAGGGAACTATTACGCCTCTTAGCAACACTGTTTCTCTAGACCCACCCGAATCTCGGAGTGTAGTATAGAACAATACTATTCTTTGGGGGTTCTTTTTTTTGGAAAATTACAACGACATCAAACAAGGTGAAAAAGGAGCATGGCTAAGCATAGTTGCCTACATATTCCTATCCGCCATCAAACTGTTTATTGGTACGGTCGCGGGATCTCAAGCGTTACTTGCAGATGGCCTGAACAACAGTACTGATATTATCGCTTCTATCGCCGTACTAATCGGTCTTAAGATCTCCAGGAGACCACCGGATTCCAATCACAGCTACGGGCATTTCAGAGCAGAGACCGTGGCATCCTTAATTGCTTCATTTATTATGATCGTTGTAGGGCTTCAAGTGCTGTACCAGGGCGTGAACAAATTTATTCAACCCGAACTGGAAAGTCCAGATCTTATAGCAGCCTGGACGGCAGTTTTTTGTGCTGTGATAATGATGGGCGTATATATGTATAACATTAGACTGGCCCGCTCTATTAATAGTAACGCTATGCGAGCAGTAGCACTAGATAATCGATCAGATGCTTTAGTTAGCATAGGTGCTTTTGTCGGAATTGTGGCTTCTGGATTTGGAATTCCATGGCTTGATCCGCTTACAGCGATTATTGTCGGCCTGATTATCTGCAAGACGGCATGGGATATCTTTAGTAAAGCTACACATGACTTAACGGATGGTTTTGATGCGGAAGAGCTTGAACTCATGAAAGAAACCGTTGCTGAAATTGACGGTGTGCAATCCATTAAAGATATTAAAGCGCGCATCCACGGGAATAACGTGCTAGTTGATACAACTGTATTAGTAGATTCCGAGCTTAGTGTGGTGCAGAGCCATGATATTACGGAAGAAATTGAAGAACAATTGAAAGATCGGCACCGAGTTTCAAATGTGCTTGTCCACATAGAACCTGTAATGAAGTAGAAAAGGATATAGTTGTGACTTTGCTTGGATGAATAGGGGAGTTTCCTTGTGATGTTGTTAATAGATCTTTTGTGCGGAAAGGTGGAGAATTAATTATATTTATCATGTAAATTTAAGGAAATGGAATGGTGACTTCGTGATTGAATGGAAGGATTCTTATGATATCGGTGTAGAGAAAATTGACTGTCAGCACAGACAGTTGCTGGCGAAATTGAACGAATTTTTTGATGCTTGCAGTAACCAGCAGGGGAAAGAGAAGATCGAAGAAACGCTGAAATTCTTGAAGGAATATACCATCGAGCATTTTAGCAATGAAGAGCAATTGATGGAGGAAATCGATTTTCCTGAATTGGCGGAACATCGTAAGACGCACGCTAATTTTGTAAAAGCCGTTCTTGAATTAGAAGAAACGATTAAAACCAAGGGAGTTTCCGTTCTCTCAACGATTAAACTTAACCGTACGTTAACTGATTGGCTTCTGAATCATATTAATAAATGCGATAAGCTTATCGGTGAATGTATGGCTACACGTGAAAGAGCAGTATAACTGAATACCTCCAATGAAGATGCCGACGGGCATTTTCTTTTTTTTTGACGGGGAATGTGATAAAGAATTGTAGTACGTCATTTGATCCGTTTTCCGAAGACAGCATCGTAATTTATACTGGGTTAACGGTTTGTGTTATGATTTGAGATAAGATGTATAGAGTTAGTATGGTAAAGGGGAGTGGAACGATGAAAACATTACGAATGTTAGCTTCAGGGTTTGCTATGCTGCTTATTCTGGGCCTTGTTAATTTTTACATTGGTTATCACGGTTGGCTGCTTGTCCATGAATGGTTCTCAGGTGCTTCCTCTGTTCTGTTCTGGACATTATTCCTGCTTGTTGCCTTTGCGTATGTCGTTGGAATGATACCGTGGCCTACAATAGTGAAGCCGTTAGCCAGATTTTTTAAAGTGATTGGGTCGTATTATCTAGCTTGTATGGAATTCGCTATTATCATGTTGCCATTAGCTGATCTGTTATATGTGCTGCTGGGCTGGATGGGTGTCGATCGATCGCACTACGTCACAGAAGCAGGTGGTACATTGCTAATATTACTGGTTGTTTTTCTAGTCTGGGGTTCGATCAACGCTTGGAGTACAGTAGTTCGTACCCATCCTATTCCTATTGATAAATCCATCGGAACTAGTACGCCACTTACCATCGCGGTTGCATCCGATCTGCATTTAGGAAATATCGTCGGCAATCGGCATCTCAAAAAAATGGTTGCGCAAATGAACGCTATGAAGCCTGATGTGATTTTGCTGGCTGGGGATGTACTTGACGATAGTATTGAGCCTTTTATTCGCAATAGTATGAGTGAACAGCTGAAGCAGCTAAAAGCACGTCATGGTGTCTACGCGGTACTGGGCAATCACGAATATTACGGTGGCTCGATTAAGGAATATACCGATTTAATGAGTAGCATAGGCATTAAAGTCCTGCAGGATGAGGTTGAAGAAGTGGCGGGAACGTATATTGTAGGTCGAAAAGATAAGACTGCCGAGACGATGGAAGCCGGTGGTAGATTGAGCGTAAACGCCTTATTGAATGGCCTTGATCTGACGCGTCCTGTGATTATGATGGATCATCAGCCTACCGGATTTGATGTTGCTGCCCAAGAAGGCGTAGATATTCTACTATCAGGTCATACACACCGTGGACAGATTGCTCCTAATCACTGGATTACCAAGCGGTTGTTCGAACTGGACTGGGGCTACCTCCGCAAGGATAAATTGCATGTCGTTGTTTCCTCTGGTTATGGGACCTGGGGACCTCCAATCCGTTTAGCCAGCCGTTCGGAGATTATTAAGCTTGAAGTGGTGTTAGAAGGGACTAAACAATACAGTGAAGAAGCCGTGTCCACGAAGACGGTATTAATTTAAAAGAAATCTTTTATGATATGAGGCTGCCCGAATCCGTAGAATTTTTCTGCGAGTTGAGGCAGTTTCTTTTTTTTGACAATTAGTAAAGCTTGTAGTATGGTTTAAAATAGTTAAGTGCTTAACTAAATTGGAGTTGAAAAATCTAAGATGGATCATTTACAACCGTTGGTATTGAATCAGCCGCTACATACTCAGGTATTTTTCACTTTAGTTGATACTACTGCAAGCTTAGTTTCTGTATCTGATAAATATTGGCAGTCGAAAGGATTAAATGGCGCAAGAATTCGTATCTTGGTAGAAATATCTAAACAGGGCGGTACGATTTTACCTTCTACACTGGCTCACAATATTGGGGTTACTAAAGCTAATATTAGTCTGTTGCTGACACCCCTAGAGAAAGAGGGTTGGATTACCCGCTCGAGCCATACTCAGGATGGTAGAAAAAGCGTTATTTCAATTACGGGTGAAGGACAACGTTTACTTTTGGAGCATCTTCCCGGAAATCGTCAAGCGGTCGCTGAACGTATGCAGGGTCTGGATGAACAAGAGCTTCGGCAACTCATCGTTTTATTAGAAAAGCTTAGCAACGGCTAGATATAAATAATGTTGTGGTCTTGAAAAGATGGAACAGAAAGGTTGGGGTGTTATGTCAATTATGGTTACAGGTGCTACTGGTCAATTAGGAAGTTTGATTATAGACAATCTTCTTCAGTTTGTGCCGGCAGGTGAGATAATCGCATGTGTTCGTGATCGGGAGAAAGCAAATGATTTTTTGGAAAAAGGGGTTGAGATTCGATTTGGCGATTATGATCAGCCTGATACTCTAATTCAAGCTTTTACAGGTGTAGCAGAGCTATTATTTATCTCTAGTTCACATCCCGATGATAACGTCAGATTAAATCAACATTCTGAGGTTGTTCATGCAGCATCAAAGGCAGGGGTGAAGCATTTGCTGTATACAAGCTTGGCATTTCCACCTAAAGGACAAATTCCAGCTAATCATGTTCACTTACTTACAGAGCAGATGATTCTTAAATCAGGTATTGACTATACGTTTCTACGCAACGCTTTGTATATGGATTTTGTGGATGTACTAGGTCTGAAAGAGGCGATCCAAAGCGGTGAGTTAATCACCTATCCGGGGAACTGGTTATTTAATTCGGTGACACGAAAGGATCTCGCTTTAGCTACAGCGGTCGTGCTTACAACTGCTGGTCATATTAATCAGATTTATGAATTAACCGCACCGCGCTCTTGGGACTTCAGCGAACTAACGGAGGTATTATCCGAGCTGACAGGAAAAAGAATCGTTCATCGGCAGGATTCAAGCATTCATCACTGGATTTATTCATTCCTCGGGAAGATAGATACAGCTTCTACTTCAAAAGATATGGAGAGACTAATTGGACGGCCTGTTACCTCTTTGAAGGAAAGTATAATCACTTTCCTTCAGGTTTAAATAATAACTCTGACTTATTCAACTATATAGTGGTTCGATCTAAAGTAAGTAAATAATTATATTTACTGGCATGTTTTAATTCATCTAATATAATCCCATAAACAGTATCGCGGTATACTCCAACAGGCAGACCAAACCATATTTTACGATACTTTTCGACTGCAGCCAGTTCACCTTGGAGTGCTTTTTCTAAACCTTCTTCATAGGAACTGATCCGTTGATATTGTTCACTACTAATTCCAGTGATATCTTGACCCGTAATTTCTTTGAACATCTCGCGGAACATGGAGTTGTGACCCCGTTCGTCATCTCGAATTGAGGTGATGATGGAGGCTTGCTCGGAATTTGGGGCCAGTTTGATAAGTTCATCATAGAAAAGCTCATCATTTCGTTCACCTTGCACAGCTTCTTTAATTAAATTTAATGCTTGTGGAAGAGAGGTTGCCCATACAGGTTTGAAATCAGATCTATTCTGAGATAAGGGTGTCCAATACATATTTCTTTTTAACCTCCTGATTAGTTCATTATTTTTAAAGTAGTATATGTACGAATGCCCAAAATGGTCTCTTTCGGTTCTTTAGTTGTTCTAACCCTTTAAAGTTGATACTATGGGTTCATCCGTTATTCAGGGAGTGTAAACGATGAAAAAGATTTTAGTAGCAGATGATGATAGTAATATTCGTACATTATTAAAGCATGTATTGACCAGAGAAGGTTATCAAGTAATGGAGGCCAGCGACGGCCGGGACGCGATACATAAACTGAAAGAAAGCATTGCGGATTTAGCCGTTGTGGATGTGATGATGCCACATGTGGATGGGTTGGAGCTATGCCAGCATATAAGAGAAACGTATGATATACCGATCATTCTGTTAACAGCCCGGCAACAGCTAAGTGATAAAGAACAAGGCTATTTGCGGGGGACAGATGATTATGTAACGAAACCTTTTGAGCCGGAAGAATTGTTGTTTCGGATCAAAGCATTATTTCGGCGTTATTCCATCGCTTCGGATGATCGGATTCGTTTAAATTCATTAGTTATTGATCGTAAAAATTATGAGATTACTGATGGTGATGAAGTACTACTGTTACCGGTAAAGGAATTTGAACTGCTCGCACAACTGGCACAATATCCAGGAAGACTGTATTCACGCAGTGAGCTGATTGAACTAGTGTGGGGAATGGATTATGAAGGTGATGAACGCACGGTGGATGTACATATCAAGCGATTGCGTCAACGGTTTTTGGATTATCAGAATGACTTTGTGATTCGGACGGTACGGGGAATTGGATATAAATTGGAGATGGTGAGCTCGTGAAGTCTTTGTATGTGAGAATGTGCATTCTCTTTTGCTCGGCCATTGTGGTGAGCAGCCTTCTTGGCTTCTTGGTATCAAATATTTATTATCAAGCTCAGATTAAATCGCAGAATGATGCGAAGCTTACGGGGATGGCCATTGGAATCCAGCAGTTTGCAGAATCTCACCCGGAATCTATGGAGGATTACCTGCGAAGTGTAGCTGTACTGGGATATAAGATCTATTTAATCGATGCAGAAGGTCAATCCCGGTTTTACGGCAAGCCATTTCGGAAAGAGGATTTAAATCCGCAGCAATTAGAGAAGGTCCTGAATGGACAAGTGTATCACGGTGTTGCTGAGTTTCCTGACAGCGCATTTATTACAGGTTTTTTTGATAATCAATTACGCAATACGATAGGCGTACCTATTGAAGTCAATAATGAGACTTTTGCGTTATTCATGCGGCCGGATGCAGAGGTTCAGTTCGGTGAACTGCGCGTGTTTTTTGCTGTCATCATCGGTTTTACCGTGTTATTTAGTCTAGGGTTCGTCATGATCAGCGTACTGCATGTGGTCAGACCCATTACACGTTTGACAACGGCAACTAAACGGATTTCAAAAGGTAGATATGATATTAAATTAAATACTTGGCGGCGGGATGAGATTGGCCAGTTAGCCTCACACTTTATGATTATGAGTCGTGAGCTGGAAAGGACCAATCGTGCGCGTCAAGAGTTTGTTGCGAATGTGTCGCATGAAATCGAATCGCCATTAACTTCTATTCAAGGATTTGCTCAAACCCTTAAAGATCCTACATTACCCGAGGATGAACGGATAGAGTACCTCAATATTATTGATCAAGAAAGTCATCGTCTATCGATGCTTAGTAAACAGCTGCTAACGTTATCTTCCCTCGATTATGATCCGAATTCCTTGCAGAAGAAACCTATAGATTTGCGTGCACAGCTTCGGCAGGTTGTACAAATCATGGAGTGGAGATTAACAGAGAAGCAATTAGCGGTTCGTTTAAGTCTTGCGGACATTAGCGTACATGGCGATCCCAATCTATTGTATCAGGTGTGGATGAATCTCATTACGAATGCTATCAAATATACACCTGCTGAGGGATCCATTATGATTTCCGCAAAGCTTGACGATGGGAACTGTGTAGTAACCTTCGCGGATACTGGGGAAGGTATTCCTGCTGAGGAATTACCACTCATCTTTGACCGTTTTTATAAAGTCGACCGGGCACGTACACGAGAAACGCATAGTAGCGGTCTTGGACTGGCGATTACGCAAAAAATTGTAGAGACACATAACGGAACCATAGAAGTATCCAGTACAGTTGGCAAAGGCACGACCTTTATTGTAACTCTTCCGCTTTTGTAACTCGTTATTCATACTCCGTTCATTTTCATCTTCTAAACTGTGACTATACAGATTAGAAGGAGTGGTAATATGTTTCTAGCCTTAAGAGAAATGCGACATTCTAAAGCCAGATACCTGTTAATAATGGTGATCATGTTATTGGTTTCCTTTCTTGTACTTTTCGTAACGGGGCTGGCCAGAGGATTAGCGTATGCTAATATCTCAGCAATAGAGAATATGCCGGCTAACTATTATGTGGTGCAGAAGGATGCGGATCAGACGTTTAGACGTTCTCAGTTAACGGATACGGAACTTAATAGTGTTCGAGCAGTAGTAGGAGATAATAATGCCTCTTCACTCGCTCTACAGATGAGTACAGTGACTACGAACGATGCGGACACTAAAGCAGACGTAACTTTTTTCGCAGTGGATATGAACGGTTTACTGGCTCCAAAAGTGATTGAAGGTGACAAGATTACGAATGATACGCAGGGAAGTGTCATCGTTGATCGTGACTTGGAACAGTCGGGCATTAAGATTGGTAGCACGATCCAAGATCAGGCAACTGGGAAGGAATTTAAAGTTACAGGATATGTTGAGAATAGCTCATACAGCCATACCCCAGTAGTCTATATTAACAATAAAGATTGGCAGGAAATGAGACAAGGCGTTAATCAAGGTAGTGAGGCTAAATCCGGAGCACCCTTTAATGTAATTGCGCTTAATGCAAACGCAGGGCAAGTGGATAAGATCTCTGCTAGTACGAAAAATGTGGAAGTTATTACGCAAAAAGAAGCGATCTCTAATATTCCGGGTTATTCATCAGAACAAGGTTCACTACTTATGATGATTGCCTTCCTGTTCGTAATCGCTGGGTTTGTTCTGGCTGTATTCTTCTATGTCATTACAATTCAGAAAACAAGCCAGTTTGGCATTCTGAAAGCCATGGGTACAAAAATGTCTTACTTGGCTTGGAGCGTTGTAGGGCAGGTCATGATATTAGCTATTGCAAGTCTAAGCATTAGCTTGCTGCTAACCTTTGGAATGAATCAGGTACTACCAGACACTATGCCGTTCCAACTGGAACCTTCTACGATTCTATTAACCAGCGGCTTGTTCGTGGGGATGTCTCTTTTAGGATCACTTATTTCTGTCGCTAAAGTGGCAAAAGTAGATGCATTAGAAGCAATTGGGAGGGCTGGAGCATGAGTGCGAAATTATTGATGAAGCAAGTAACCAAGACCTACGGAGACGGCGATACAACGGTATCTGTTCTGAACAATTTGAATCTTATAGTCAATGAAGGGGAATTCGTTGCTGTCCTTGGACCATCTGGAACAGGGAAGAGTACATTCCTATCAGCAGCGGGTGCGCTTCTTACGCCAACCAGTGGTGAAATTTTCATAGACGGTGAATCTCTTACAGATAAAAGTAAAAGTGAGCTGACTGAGCTGCGATTAGAGAAGATAGGCTTTATGTTCCAAAGCGCACAGCTATTGCCCTACTTGAAGGTAGAAGAGCAGCTTCTCTTTGTAGCTAAACAGGGGAAGATGAGTTCTAAAGAAGCTAAGGAACGGGCAGCTGATTTGATGAAGCGTCTGGATATCTGGAAACGTCGAAACCATTATCCTGAGCAACTATCAGGCGGGGAGAAGCAACGTGTAGCTATCGCAAGAGCTTGGATGAATAAACCTGCAATCTTGTTTGCAGATGAACCAACAGCAAGCTTAGATTTCAAACGAGGTAGAGAAGTTGTGCAAATGATTGCTGACGAAGTGAAGAATGAAGGTAAAGCTGCCGTAATGGTCACTCATGATGAACGGATGCTCGAATGGTGTGATCGAGTGCTGCATCTGGAAGATGGACATTTGGTTGAACATGAGTTAAGCAAAATTTAGTAAAAAAACGATTCATGCTATTTATGGCATGAATCGTTTTTTGGTGTGTGAACAATGGTTTGTTCTTATTTGTCAGCAATGGTGACTTGGCCTGAGCCGTATGTTTCAAACCAGCCTTTAATCGTGTTGAAATCGCTACTGAATGATAGTGCCAGTTCCAGTAGAATTCGGGCATGTGCTGCGTTCAGGTTGTCTCCGGCAATTATGCCGTCACCTGATGCATAGTTAGAACCAGAACCCGTACGTGTGGTAGACACGAAGATAACCCCGTTTTCCTTAATTGCTTTCGTGCGAGCTTCTCCCATAGCTTTTGATACGCCACCAGCCCCTGTGCCTGAAGTAACAATGCCCTTTGCTCCGTCTTGGACAAAACCAGTAATTGCCCCGGCTCCCGCATCTTGGTAGGCATAAGCAATTTCTACCTTAGGCATATCACTGCTCTTAATCTTCGTTAGATCGAATGGCGTTGCCCATTTGTCAGCGGTCAATAGTGCTCTGGAATTCGCCCGATAAATTCTTATATTATTCTCATCTATATATCCTAGGATTCCTAGTTGTGGGGATTCAAAAGTGTCTGTACGATAGGCATTCGTCTTGGTAACCTCTCTAGCTGTATGAATCTCGTCATTTAGCATGAGCACAGTACCGTAATATTTTGTCTTTCCGCTAGCTGCTAGTTTAATAGCGTTAAATAGATTGGCCTGAGCGTCACTTCCGATAACTGTCCATGGACGCATAGAGCCAGTTACTACGACAGGTTTGGAGCTACGCACTGTAAGATCAAGGAAATATGCAATTTCCTCCATCGTATCCGTGCCTGTAGTAACAACGATGCCATCTTGGGTTTCTAGTGCTTGATCTACTTTTAAGGAGAGATCATATAGTTGTTGCATGGTATACGAGCCAGAGCCTGCATTCCCAAATTGATAGCTAGTTACATCGGCGAACTTTTTAAGGTTAGGCAGTGCTTTAACCATATCGTCCATTAACAAAGTCCCGGCTTTATAGTTCTGGAAGCTGGTCTCATCCACAGATTTACCGGCAATAGTACCACCGGTTGCTATGACTTGGACCTTTGGAAGCTTAACCGTTCCTTCAATCGTTTGGGTAACCTCAGCGGCGTAAGTGGTAGAAACGGGAAGCATTGTTGTAGCAGAGAAAAGTAGAGTGAAAGAGAGTCCTGCGGCAACGGTAGTTTTGGCGAGCATTGATTGTAATCCATTCATAGATGTAACCTCCCATTTGA
>NZ_CDRJTB010000032.1:0-64798 GCF_976954365.1 Paenibacillus sp. Marseille-Q9583 | reverse complement strand
TAATTTTGGATTTCACTTTCGTGATTTCCCACTCACTCGTTGTTCAGTTTTCAAAGATCAATGTCTCTCATTTCGCCGTCGTTGTTTGTCAGCGGCGACCTTTATAATATATCACAGTGTTTCGTTGTTTGGCAAGTCTTTTTTTTGAAAAAGTTTTTTTTCAACTCTTCTTGCCTTCCGCTTCCCTTTTACACAAGCAAAAGGAGCGCGAGATATAATTTATCACGAGCACTCCTTTTTAGTCAAGCTATTTTATTAAAAAATCTTAAATTCATATAAGACTCTTGCATTTACCGCTTATCCTTAGTGTTTATACTGAGAAGAACGTCCACCCCACGCATACTTGGAAAGCTCTTTCTGAGGAGCAAAACGAGCATACATACGAAATACAGTCTTATATCTATTGGCGATGGCATGCCTGATATTTTGGTCCAAGCGCTGATCGCTCAAATCTAACAGCATCTCATCAAGTTCTTTCCGCAAAACATAATCCAGTTCCTTGCATTCTTTTTCGTTGAACAACATTCCCAACATATGCTTGGCCTCCTTCATGAAGTTGCAAGTAACACATTCACTAAAACCAAAAACCCCTTGTACATAATTAGTTAGTCCATCTCATGGAGAAAGCTGCCTTAAGATCCTCTTACACTAGATTAACCGGAGTACTCTTTTTATAACCATAATTATTAAAAATTCCCTTTATGGTTTCGTCACGATTATATACTTCTGACCTTTAGGCAATCCTTGGATGAATAGCTTTAATGTTATGCTCCATTCTCGGAAGTTTTATGATAAAAGAGAAAAAGTTATTGTGCTTTCAATGATGGCTGCAACAAATAACAGGATTATTATCCAAATAGATGCCGTAAGCGTTTGACGCATGAACGAAGACCAATCAACACCTCTGTTCACTTTTTTAGTGGATGGGCTAAACAGACTTGCAACTACTTTCCCGCCGAACTGAAGTCCAAATGCACAAGCAATAATGATTGCTGGAATCTCTATAATCCCATGTGGCAGCAGTCCTTTTACTATTAGTTCGAATAAATCCTGTCCTTGCAGGGCTGATAAATGAATCAGATAGCCGATAACCGCTCCGTTAATAAATAAGAATATGGCTGGCAGTATACCGAACAACGCCCCTAAAAATATGATAAGAACACCCTTGATGCTGTTATTCAAAAATATAAATACAAAGAAGCTCCATTGCGGATTAGAAGAATCTCTAAGGTTGCCACTGATTTCACTGAGCCCCTCTAATTGCTGAACCAATAGCTTTTCCAGACTGCTAGTAGCTACCCACCCTATAACCGCTCCTACTGCGAAGAGCAGACAGGATAGCAATAAAGCCTTCCGGATCGTTTTTAGATCTTTAATAAACGTGAAGAATGACAACATAAATACCCTCCTGAAATTGTGATCTCTGTTTCTTAGGTCATAACCTTGCGGTACGAGCATACATTTAGAACAAACAAGCATTTCGCATGGGAGAGGAGCGCTGTCATTATGAATTCTTTTTATGTATTCAGCGGCAAAAAGATTAAACGATTCATCTATATCTTCGCCGCTGTGCTTCTTGCTGCTGGAGTTGTCTATGTCGAGAGGGGAAACATAACCGTTTTTTCTGAATCCGGACCTTCCGCGATCTACAGTGTACCAACAGAGAAGAAGCTGATTGCCCTGACCTTCGATATTAGCTGGGGGGAGAAAAGACCCGAACCCATTTTGAAGGTACTTGAAGACAAGAAAGTGGACAAAGCCACCTTCTTCCTATCGTCTCCATGGAGTAAGACTCACCCAGACATTGTAACTAACATCAAGAATGCAGGTTTTGAAATTGGAAGTCATGGTCATAAACACGTCAATTACAGCACACTAAGCAACGAAGAAATTCGTACACAGATCTCAACGGCTCACACCGTACTTACCGAATTAACCGGCACTGAACCTAATTTGATTCGTATGCCTAATGGAGATTTTGACAAAAGAGTCCTTCAGGTTGCCAGCGATCTCGGTTACAAGGTCATTCAATGGGATACAGACTCCCTGGACTGGAAGAACATCGGCGTAGACAATATCGTGAAGCGTGTAACGACAAAAGCGCATCCAGGAGATATCGTCCTTCTACATGCTAGTGATTCCTGTAAACAAACACATGAAGCACTTCCACTCATTATCGACGAGCTCCGCAGACAAGGTTATGAATTCGTTACCGTCTCTGAGCTGATTAGTCAAAGCAACACCGAAGGTAAAGAAGTCCGCGACTCAGCTTCACTGAGTAATGCCATTGAGGACGCAGCTGGGCTGTAAAGCACTATTCAATCTCTGGTGCCGTAATGATGTTGATCTGCCCAAAGAATTAATGACGTGGAGAAATGAGTTCCGATATGTCAGGTGTGGGGGTATTCAGCTTCGGATAGCTCAGATCCAGACTCTCCAGTGTCTTTACAACGATGGATAAGGTCAAATAGTTGCGGTACCATTGATGATTGGCGGGTATCCAGTACCAGGGTGCTTTATCTATGCTAGATTCTTTGAAAACATCTTCATATGCTTCTTGGTAATCATCCCAATAGTCCCGCTCCTGGAGATCACTTGCATCGAATTTCCAATGTTTTTTGGGATCTTCAAGCCGTTCCTTAATCTTCTTTAGCTGCTTCTCTTTAGAAATATGCAAAAAAAGCTTGATAATTGTCGTCCCCTCTTCCACCAGCATTTCCTCGAACTGCCGTATGTAACGAAAGCGACGCTTCAAGTCATCCTTTTTTAACCCTCCGTGTACCCGTGGTACCAATACATCTTCATAATGCGAGCGGTTAAATGCAGAGATATATCCCTTAGGGGGTGTCTTCTGATGAACCCTCCATAGAAAATCATGAGCCTCTTCTTCTAGAGATGGTTTCTTGAAGCTGGTCACTATAAACCCTTGTGGATTAATGCCTGAAAAAATATGCTTAACCGTGCCATCCTTGCCGCTGGAATCCATGCCTTGCAGAATTACAAGCAGCGAATGCTTTTTCTGAGCAAACAAAATATCTTGCAGCTCTGCCAAACGTGCTTTAAGCTCTTCTGTTTTGGCTTCCACTTCTTTTTTGGATTTAAAAATACCTGTGTCGTCCGGATCCAGCTTGTTAAGCCGGATTTCTTTTGTGTCTTTTATCATATAGCGCTTGATGTCCATATATTCCCCTCCTAAAAGTTTTGTAAAGCATACGCATCATCGGAACGCTTCGTACAAAACTTACTTCGAAAGCATACGCTTAGTTTTGTGAGCGTATCGTTCTTTAAGATTAACCTCTACAATCAGATTTTAATCGTTAAGATACAGTTAGAGCAAAAAACCCCGTCTTCTGAGAACAGAGCACGGGGTTCTTTGTTAAGTGCCTTCCCCATTCATTATCCGGCTGCCGGCTTCAGAATACGGTGTAGCATCAAAATTTGGAATGCATTACAAGCGATAAGCGGAACAACAATAAATACCGTTGCACTATCAACACCTATACGAAGCACGCCAATAACTTCCACAATTGAAATAGCTGTCATAAAAAAGAGGGTTGGAATCAAAGCTGAGATGTTTGTACTCTTTACTTTGAAATAAGACACAATAATAGCTGCTAGCAAAATAACGATTCCTAGTATTAGATCAGACATAACATTTCTTTCCCCACCAACGACGGTACGCAAAAAAATCAGTTCAAGCAATGCGAGCACAGAAAGCACTAGTTGTATGTATTTCCAAACCTTTTGTGGAAAAACGCCGTTGCCCATATAATTCAAAATCAAATAGGCAAAAAAACCAAGTTGCGAATAAACGCTTACAAGCATACCG
This sequence comes from Paenibacillus sp. Marseille-Q9583, assembly GCF_976954365.1. NCBI lineage: Bacteria > Bacillati > Bacillota > Bacilli > Caryophanales > Paenibacillaceae > Paenibacillus > Paenibacillus sp. Marseille-Q9583. Next base: position 60,969 of record NZ_CDRJTB010000032.1, on the reverse strand, counting down.
TAGCCAAGCAGAATCAGCGGGTATAAAAAGAAATCCCCGACACTTTTGAAATCAATCTTACCATTTACAAATTGCAGTGCCAGACCAGCGATTACAGCCCCACCCGCTCCTATAAGGAGGGTAGTCCAAAATAAATGAAACCATTTTTTTATACTCAGCCAATTCACCTCCTCTTGTCAGATTTATTTTACCAAGGATACCGACAAAACACCATTACACCCACAACATAAATGTGATCTAATTCGGCATAATACATCTAGAGAATCCTATAAAGGAGGGCAGCGCCAATGAAATGGAGATTTATCGGATCTGTGGGTTTGGCATTGAGCTTTGTTATGGCCTTAACGGCTTGCGGAAGTGAGCAGAGCAGTTCTTCTTCCGGACAAGGCAGTTATAAAGAAACGAAGACCATGGTTTTAGATATATTGAAAAGCGATGAGGGTAAAAAAGCGGTTGAGGAATCATTATCAAGCTCCAGCTCTAGCGGTACCAGTGGAATGAGCATGAAGATGATGCCACTTCAAACAACAGAGGAGATTAAGCTCGCTGTTAAAAATACTCTCACTGCACCCGAATATCAGAAGGAAATCGAGAAGATAATGACTGATCCCAAATTCGCGGGCGATTTCGCTAAAGCCATTCAATCACAAAGCAAGGAACTACACCTACAGCTAATTAAGGATCCCACTTATCAGAAATCAGTCGAAGAAATTATGAAGTCTCCAGAAATGATGACAATGTTTTTAAATCTCACCAAAACACCTGATTACCGTAAACAATCCATGAAGACCATGCAGGAATCCATGCAAACTCCATTATTTCGCATGGAAGTATTGAATTTACTTAAAAAAGTCGTACAAGAAGAACTTGAACCAAAAGAGAAAAAGGAAAAGGGTAGCGAAGGTGGCAACAAACAGGAAAGCAGTGGCGGCAGCGGCGATGATTCAAGTTCTTAAAAAAAAGGCCTTATCCCACTGAAACGAGTGGGAAGGCCTCTTTTTTATGCGCATGAGTTAGTGCTCATATTTGGCAATAAGTTTATCAGCAATTTCTGCAAACAATTGTCCTGATGGTGTCTCTTCTTTATATACAGAAGGTGAGAAATCTGGTTCGGAAATATGGTTGTCCGGTGCACCTAGCGGTATTTGTGCAAGCAGCTCCGTATGAAGCGTCTCGGCAAGCCTCGCTCCTCCGCCTCTGCCAAAGATATAATCTTTCTTACCACAGTCAGTGCACTCATAATAAGCCATATTCTCAATGACTCCAATAATCTCATGATCTGTCTGTAGAGCCATAGAGCCCGCTCTAGCCGCCACAAACGCTGCAGTAGCGTGAGGTGTCGTAACTATAATCTCTTTGCTGTGAGGCAGCATCTGATGCACGTCAAGTGCCACATCACCAGTACCTGGGGGAAGATCAAGCAGCATATAATCAAGTTCACCCCAACCAACATCATTGAAGAACTGGCGAAGCATTTTACCTAGCATAGGTCCCCGCCAAATAACTGGACTATTCTCACGGATAAAGAAGCCCATAGACATGACCTTCACTCCGAAACGTTCCACAGGAATAATCGTTCCTTCTTCAACAACCGGACCCTCTTCAATCCCCATCATATCAGGAATGCTGAAACCATAAATGTCCGCATCTACAAGACCAACCTTCTTACCTTTTCTTGCAAGGGCTACGGCCAAATTCACCGTTACAGTTGATTTACCAACTCCACCTTTGCCGCTGGCCACGGCGATAAAGTTCACACCAGAGCTCTCGCTAATTAATTCATGGCCATCAAGGCCCGCAGCATGTCCCTTAAGTTTCCCAGGCTCATCAACTTCCTCAGTGCTCTCACCGCGAAGTATAGCACGTTCATAATCGGTTGCATCACGAAGCCGGATATGTACATTAGAAGCCCCACCCGCTTCAAGCAATTCACGAACCCGTTGTTCTAGATCCATGCGACTTTGCTCTTCAGGATTCAAACATACGATAGATAAAGAAATACGGTCTTCTTTAATCATAATGTCACGAATCAGCTGTAGTTCCACAAGGCTTTTTCCAGTTTCAGAGTCTGTTAATGGCTGCAGTATTTCCTGAATTTGTTCCTTAGTCAGCATGGAAAGCACCTCTGTTTCCTTTCCGGTTGAGAATTCTCCGGAGTTTTTGTCTATTATAGCATTACCAGTCTCCCGATGAGTAGTCCTGACTACTCGGAGGCGTACCGAAGAATTCCCCGATAAATGCTAGTCGCTACTTTCCGCTGATAAACATCATTTCCGAGTAGAGCTGATTCCTGGGGGTGTGACAAGAAGCCGACTTCAACAAGCACGGCTGGTATCTTTAATGCTTTTAACAAATATACAGTATTCACTGTCTTTGCCACACGATCGGTATTCTCCAGCGTAGTCTTCAGCTCACTCTGCACAAACTCCGCTATAGCTTTATTATCCTTGTGATTGGGGTAGTAAAAGGTCTGTGCTCCACTCCAGCGATTCGAAGGAACACTGTTCATGTGAACGCTTATAAAAAGGTCTGCGCCTTTCTCTTCGATGCTTCTTACCCTTTGTTTAAGATCCTCTGTCTTGCGCTTAGAGTAGCCCTTAGTGCCTTCCTGAGCCAAATCATAATCACCCTCACGAGTCATTACTACAATAGCCCCTGCCTGCTGCAGATAATCACGCAAATAAAGCGACACCGCAAGATTAATATCTTTCTCAATTAGCCCTTCCCGGCTAACCGCTCCTCCATCAGCTCCACCATGTCCCGCATCGAGAGCAATAACTTTTCCTGACAAGGGCAGACTCCAATAATTTAATGTTTTAGCAGTAGGCATGTCATACGCTATAATTCCGATCATTATAGCTAGCAGTACCACGCCAAGCATACTTTTTTTGATACTGCTCCATGAAATCCAGACCGAGACTTTACTCTGCTTTCGGCCAGACATAACAAAGACCCCCTCGTCCCGATAGATAATACTCATCTATATGGGACAAGAAGGTCAAATAGTACTAGCTGTTAATGATTAAGCTGTAACTTCTTGTGTCATACCTTCGATCAGAATCTTCGCAACCTCAGGCCGCGTAAATTCAGTCGGAGGACATTGGCCATCACGGAGCAAAGCACGTACCTTCGTACCCGACAATGTCATGTGATCGTCGCTAGGATGTGGGCAAGTTTTACTGGATGCCATGTTCCCGCATTTTTTACAGAAGAAGCTATGTTCAAAAAATAATGGAGTAATATCAAGTTCTTCAGCACTAAAATTCGAGAAAATTTCCTGTGCTTCATAAGTGCCATAATAATCACCTACGCCAGCATGGTCACGACCGACGATGAAATGGGTACAGCCGTAATTTTTGCGAACCATTGCATGGAAAATTGCTTCTCTAGGGCCTGCATAACGCATTGCCGCCGGAAAAACACCAAGGAAGGTACGATCCTCAGGATAATAGTTCTCCAAAAGCGCCAGATAGCTCTTCATCCGTACATTTGCCGGTACATCATCCGACTTCGTCTCACCCACAAGCGGATTTAGGAATAGAGCGTCTACAACCTCCATAGCGCACTTTTGAATGTACTCGTGAGCTCGATGGACCGGATTGCGTGTTTGGAAGCCGACAACCGTACTCCAGCCCTTTTCAGCAAATATCTTCCGCGTATCCGCAGGATCAAAATAAAATTCACCGAATTTCTCTGGCTGTGGGCGGTTCAAGACTGTAATGGGTCCTCCAACATAAGTTGCAGAGCGAGCCAACAGCTTGCTCACACCTGGATGTTCAGGGTCTGTTGTTTTGAAGACATTTTGTGCTTCAATCGTTTGATCAACAGTATATATACTCTCAATATCCAATAATCCGTAAATCTCTCCGTCCTCTTCACCGATTAGAGAAACTTTATCCCCAATTGATAAACCGGCAGCCACATCATCTTCTACAGCCAGTGTTATTGGAATGCTCCACACTGTGCCATCTGCTAAACGCATGCTTTTTACTACTGAATGATAGTCTTGCTCATTTAAAAAGCCTGTTAAAGGCGAAAACGCACCTACAGCTATAAGATCCAAATCAGATAAAGTCCAGGTATTCAAGGCAATCGCCTTGCTGTCACGTGCTAGATTTAGCAATTCCTCTCTTTCAGTACCCTCTACTACACGGTTAACCAAAGTTCCGCCATGCGGACGTATTGAAGTCATCTTAGTCTCTCCTTCTATGTTCCCACAGGGATATGTCTTACTTGTGCAATCCGCACTCTGTCTTCTCTGATCCAGACCAACGGCCAGCACGCGGATCTTCACCTGGCATAACCTGACGTGTACATTGCTCACAGCCGATACTTGGATAGTTACGGTCATGTAGAGGGTTATAGATTACGTCATTTTCACGAATATAGTTCCATACATCTTCTGTCGTCCAATCCGCGATCGGATTAAACTTTACTAAACCAAATTTATAATCATACTCAACCTTTTTTGCATTTGCACGGGTAGGCGCTTGATCACGACGAATTCCAGTAATCCATGCCTCATATTGAGATAATATACGAGTCAATGGTTCAACTTTACGAATACCACAGCATTGATTAGGGTCAACGGTCCATAGCGCATCACCGTATTGAAGTGCTTGCTCCTGCGTTGTGAGTTGCGGAGACACTCGTACAAACTCTAATCCGTATTTGTCTGCCATCAAATCTCTGGTTTCGTAGGTTTCCTTAAAATGATAATCTGTATCGAGATAAAAGACATCAGTAGATGGACTAACTTTGTGAAGCATATCAACAAGCACTACATCTTCGGCACCAAAGCTGCAGGCAAAAGTAATGTTAGGAAATGTTTCTACAGCCCAGCGGATAATATCCTCGGGTGAAGCACTTTCTAATTCTTCGGCCTTTATTCTGATCAATTCTTCCTTCTCGAGCAGGTTCATTAAGGTATTCCTCCATCCAAAATATTAATCGTATGAATAAATGAGGTAAAAGAAGTAATAAAACCAACTATTTCTATATGAAATAGTATATAACTTTTACTGAGGAAGTCAATGAGTTTCAACCCTCCGAATTAGTAAATGAATGCAAAAAAAGCCCATTTTTGTTCGAAAGGGGCTGCTGAAAAAAATAAAACCCTCGACCGTAAAGGCCAAGGGTTGAATTCTTGATAAATATTAACGTTTCGAGAACTGAGGCGCACGACGTGCAGCCTTCAAGCCGTATTTCTTACGTTCCTTCATACGTGGGTCACGAGTCAGGAAGCCAGCTTTCTTAAGAGCACCGCGATATTCAGGGTCAACTTTAAGCAATGCACGGGAGATACCGTGACGAATTGCTCCAGCTTGACCGGAAATGCCGCCACCATGTGCAAGAACGATTACATCGTAGTTGCCTAGTGTTTCAGTCAGGTTCAAAGGTTGTTTTACGATCATTTTCAGTGTTTCCACACCGAAATATTCGTCCATCTCACGTTTGTTAATGACAATGCGTCCTTCACCCGGTACAAGGCGAACACGTGCTACCGAATGTTTACGACGACCTGTCCCATAGTATTGTACTTGTGCCATGAAACTGTCCTCCTCTATTCTTATCCGCGAAGTTCGTAAACTTCAGGTTTTTGTGCTGCATGTGGATGCTCGGCGCCTGCATATACTTTCAATCTCAGCTTCATGTGGTCCCCTTGACGAGTCTTAGGAATCATACCATGAACAGCGAATTCAATTACGCGTTCTGGTTTAGTATTCAGCAAAGTTTCAGCATTAGTAACTTTCAAGCCACCTGGGTGCATCGAGTGACGGTAGTATTTCTTGTTTTGCAATTTCTTACCAGTCAAGTGAATCTTCTCAGCGTTGATTACGATAACGAAATCTCCTGTATCAACGTGTGGAGTGAATTGCGGTTTGTGTTTGCCACGGATCAAAGCAGCGGCTTCGCTGGCCAAACGACCGAGTGTCTTGCCTTCGGCATCAATAATGTGCCAATTGCGTTCAACTTCGTTCGGCTTCGCCATATAGGTGGTACGCATGAATGTTTCCTCCTTGTTCTCGTACGAAAATCTTCTGTTTCGTATATCTTGTTTCTCATTGAATTACAATTATGTGAGTTAAGCAAAGCATTTTTTTGGCATTTCCTTGATCGGGGCTGTGGGATAGCCATCAAGAAAACACAACTTTTATATTACAGTATAAACATAACAAGTGCAAGTGATTTTTAAACATTCAGCCTATTATTCAGGAAGAAATTTATACAAGTATAAACGCCTTTAGCGTCCCTATAAGGACGGTTATCGTTTATGCAAGAAATATAAGAATAATGTATTACGTGAAACTTATACATTCTTATATTTGAAAAAAAGATTCACTTTCAGTCTCGTCATATTCTACACTCCACAAAGCCAACCCCTTGGCCATAGCTGTTGGACCAGCAGCAGAACGATCACATGCCGCCAATATCTCAGCAACATGATCAGCATCTATTTTACCTTCCCCCACATGGATCAAAGTCCCCATAATAATGCGAACCATATGCTGAAGAAATCCACTACCCGTTATATAAGTTTGGATCACTCCCTGATCTAATGAAGAGGGACGGCACATGCTGCGGTCTACTTCCATATGAGCTTCAAAGATCGTTCGTACATGAGAGGCCTTAGTAGACTTCCGTGAAGCAAACGAAGTGAAGTCATGTGTCCCTAAAATATGCGTTAAGCCTTGCTGCATCGCAGGAATGTCCAACCTCACCGGATGATGAAGCTGCCAGCGCCGTTGAAACGGGTCTGGAAACCTGTTGCCGTTAATCGTGTATCGGTAAGTTTTACGCTTAGCTCCTCTACGAGAGTGAAACGTCAGCGGTACTTCCCTAGCCTCAGTAACCACGATATCTTGTGGCAGCCGGGCATTAAGCGCCAGACACCAACGTTCAAGTGGGATTCGAGAGGAGGTCGTAAAGTTAAAAGGCTGACCGTAGGCGTGTACTCCGGCATCTGTGCGACCAGAAGCAGTAATCTTAAGCTCCTCACCTGTCAGATGGAGTATCGCTTGCTCCAGCCGATCTTGAATCGTATTGCCCTGAGGCTGGGTCTGAAAGCCATCATAATTTGTTCCGTCATAATTGACCTTCATCAATAGATTACGCATTCCGTTCTCCTTTTTAAACCGTTCAGCAGAAACGTCGATCGAAGCACTGTCTGATCTTATTCAAGAGGAAGAAATGGCTTTGCCGTCCCTAGAAGGACGGCATCCATTAACACTTCACTCCATTACTTCAAAAAAAAGAGCCCCTGCGGGAGCTCCTTCAATTGAACCAAGGTGATTCCCACGGTTATTAGTACAGCAGAGTCTTGCGCCTCTGCAGCACAATAACGCTGATATTTCCCCCATCTTTACTCCAAAGAGGGCCGAATGAAAGGGAAGCATCGGAAATCAATACTTGTGATACTACGCGCGGTCTACCAATTCAAGATAAACCATAGGCGCAGCGTCCCCACGACGAGGTCCGAGTTTCAGGATACGAGTGTATCCACCTGGACGCTCTGTGTAACGAGGAGCAATGTCAGAGAACAATTTTTGAATTGCATCTTGTTCACCATCAACAGTCTCGCGGCGAACAAATGCAGCTACTTGACGACGAGCATGAAGATCGCCTTTTTTAGCTTTAGTGATCAACTTTTCAGCGATAGAACGAACTTCTTTCGCTTTAGCTTCCGTTGTTTGGATGCGCTCGTATAAAAATAGATCCGTTACCATGTCGCGAAATAACGCTTTACGCGCACTGGAATCACGGCCCAATTTTTGGTATGCCATGTGTTTTCCCTCCTTTACTGTAACAATCTGTAGTTATTCTTCTGTACGTAGTCCCAAACCAAGTTCCTCAAGCTTCTCCTGAACTTCTTCCAAAGATTTACGACCAAGGTTACGCACCTTCATCATATCTTCTTCAGTCTTCGTGGTAAGCTCTTGTACGGTATTAATACCAGCACGTTTGAGGCAGTTGTAGGAGCGGACAGAAAGATCAAGCTCTTCGATTGTCATCTCTAGCACTTTTTCTTTTTTGTCTTCTTCTTTTTCAACCATAATTTCGGCGTCTTTCGCTTCGTCCGTAAGACCTACGAACAATACGAGGTGCTCGTTCAAAATTTTGGCTCCGAGGCTTACAGCCTCTTCCGGTCTAATACTGCCATCTGTCCAAATTTCAAGCGTCAATTTGTCGTAGTTGGTCACTTGACCAACACGTGTATTGTCTATGCCGTAGTTAACGCGTGAAATAGGAGTGTAGATGGAGTCAACCGGGATAACGCCAATTGGCTGATCGTCGCGTTTGTTCCGGTCCGCTTGGACGTAGCCGCGACCACGGCCTGCAAAAATACGCATGTGAAGTCTCGCACCAGGTCCCAGCGTTGCAATGTGAAGATCCGGGTTGAGGATCTCAACATCGCTGTCCGCACGGATATCACCTGCGGTAACGATGCCTTCCCCTTCGGCATCAATCTCAAACACTTTTTCCTCGTCTGAATGAATCTTCAGGGACAAGGCTTTAAGGTTCAGAATGATCTCCGTCACATCTTCCATTACGCCTGGAACGGTCGAGAACTCATGCAGAACGCCGTCAATTTGGACCGAAGTCACTGCGGCTCCTGGAAGCGAAGAAAGCAATATCCGGCGAAGTGAATTCCCCAGAGTCGTGCCATACCCACGTTCCAACGGTTCAACTACGAATTTCCCATAGGTACCTTCATCATTAGCTTCTACGGTCTCAATCTTCGGCTTTTCGATTTCTATCACGAGTTTACCCCTCCTTCAACGTCGCTCCTATATGAAACTGTCACCCCATCAGGTGCATCATGTAGTATGCCTAAACACCTATTATTAGCAGATGCGTCAGAATTATACCACATTTACAATACTGATTTCACTATACGCGACGACGTTTCGGCGGACGGCATCCATTGTGAGGAACCGGAGTTACGTCTTTAATAAGGTTAACTTCAAGCCCTGCAGCTTGAAGGGAACGGATGGCTGCTTCGCGGCCCGCGCCCGGTCCTTTAACCATAACCTCAACCGACTTCATGCCGTGCTCCATAGCTGCTTTAGCTGCTGATTCAGCTGCCATTTGCGCTGCGAATGGAGTCGACTTACGGGAACCTTTAAATCCTTGGCCGCCGGAGCTTGCCCAGGAAATTGCATTTCCGTGAGGATCTGTGATGGTAACGATGGTGTTATTGAACGTGGAACGAATATGTGCCACGCCGGATTCGATATTTTTACGGTCGCGACGTTTGGTACGTACGACTTTTTTCGGTTTAGCCATTGTCTCTTATCCCCCCTTATTATTTCTTCTTGTTTGCTACCGTACGACGCGGGCCTTTCCGGGTACGGGCATTGGTTTTAGTACGTTGACCGCGAACAGGCAATCCACGACGGTGACGAACACCGCGGTAACAGCCGATCTCAGTAAGACGTTTAATATTCAAGGAAATTTCACGACGCAGGTCACCTTCAACCTTAACCGTTTTGTCGATCGTTTCACGCAGTTTGCTGACTTCATCTTCCGTCAAATCACGGACACGTGTATTAGCGCTAATGCCTGTTTCATTAAGAATTTTCTGAGAAGTCGTTTTACCGATTCCGAAAATATAAGTCAAGGCGATCTCAACGCGTTTGTCACGTGGCAAATCCACTCCAGCTATACGAGCCATTTTACGCTACACCCCCTTCTTAACCTTGTTTTTGTTTGTGTTTCGGATTTTCGCAAATCACCATAACAGTCCCTTTGCGGCGGATTACTTTACATTTCTCGCAAATGGGCTTTACAGAAGGTCTTACCTTCATGTTAATTACCTCCTCAAAGTTTTGCGAAGCAAAACTTTTTTCGTAGTTCCCATCTATTTACGGTAAGTTATACGACCTTTTGATAAATCATAAGGCGATAACTGCACGACCACTTTGTCTCCGGTCAAAATACGGATAAAGTGCATCCGCAATTTACCGGATACATGGGCAAGTATTTGATGACCGTTCTCAAGCTCAACCTTAAACGTTGCATTTGGCAACGGTTCAAGGACAGTACCTTCTACTTCAATGACATCTTCCTTAGCCACAGTTAGTCTCCTTTCTCATAAGCACTTATTCCGGTTGGGCCAGCATACTTCGTCACTGCGAAACGCAGCTTTCCGTTTGTTACCCGCCCAGTTTCTTCCAAACTGTTCACAACCTCACTGCTGATGAAGGGTATGAGCTCAAGATGAAGAATATTCTTCTTCTTTGGCCCATCAAACTTACGTTTGTCTCCATCTGCAATGTATACAAATCTGCTATCAACAACTGCGATAACAACGGCTGCCTCTCCGGCATCTTTGCCTTTGAGAATTCTCACTAATTGACCAACCTGCGGGCTGCTCACAGTATTCAAGTGGAGATCACCTACGCATTCAGTTTTGTGAAAATTTCCATGCCGTCCGGAGTAACTGCTACTGTATGCTCAAAGTGAGCACATAGTGAGCCATCCACCGTAACGACAGTCCAGTTATCTTCCAGCGTTCTGACATGTCTCTTTCCTACGTTTACCATCGGCTCAATCGCGAGTACCATACCCGGTTTCAGACGTGGTCCGCGGTCCGCTATGCCATAATTCGGAATTTGCGGTTCTTCATGCAGTTTTGCCCCAATACCATGACCAACATACTCACGTACGACTGAGAAACCAGCCTCTTCGATGTATTGCTGGATAGCATGGGAGATTGTAAACAAGCGCACATCCGGCTTAACTAACGCCAGTCCCGCGTACAAGGAGCCTTCCGTAACGTCCAGCAAACGCTGAGCCTCTTCGGAAATGCTGCCCACACCGTAGGTCCAGGCGGAATCACCGTGATAACCGCGGTACTCTGCACCGATATCCAGCGTTACAATATCGCCTTCGATCAGTTTGCGTTTACCTGGAAATCCATGCACTAATTGTTCGTTGACTGAAGCGCAAATGCTGGCAGGAAAACCGTTGTAGCCTTTGAAAGACGGCACAGCACCTTGACTGCGAATGTATTGATCGGCGATTCTGTCGAGATCGCCCGTTGTAATGCCAGGCTCAATGGCCTCAGCAATAAGACGGTGACTCTCGGCAACAATTCGACCAGCTTCCCTCATAAAGGCAAGTTCCTGTTCGGATTTACAAATGATCATTACATTAACCCCGCAATAAAGATACGATTTCAGAAGAAACGACATTGATTTCGTTTTCCCCATTTACCTGACGCAAAAGACCTTTATTATCATAAAATGCAAGCAGCGGCGCTGTCTTATTGTCATACTCATCCAGACGCTTGCCTACACTTTCTTCGTTGTCATCCGGACGTTGATACAATTCACCGCCATCAATGTCGCAAATGCCATCTTGCTTCGGCGGGTTGAAGATTAAATGGTAGGATGCTCCGCAAACTGTGCAGATACGACGTCCAGTAAGACGCGCCATCAACAGTCCACGGTCAACATTCAAGTTGATGACATGATCCAAAGAAGTATTCAAACGGCTTAGAATTTCATCCAGCGCTTCCGCTTGCGAAAGAGTTCTTGGAAAACCATCCAATAGAAATCCTTTTTCGCAATCGGACTGCTGCAGCCGTTCTTCAACTATACCAATGGTCACATCATCTGGTACAAGCAAACCTTGATCAATAAATGATTTAGCCTTCAATCCGACTGGAGTCTCTTGTTTGATTGCCAAACGGAAAGCATCTCCTGTCGAAATATGCGGAATGCCAAACTCTTTTATGATCTCAGCTGCTTGTGTTCCCTTGCCTGCCCCAGGAGGGCCCATGAATAAAATGTTCACGATTTCTCTCTCCCCCCAAAAGTTCGCCACCAAGCAAGAAACAGCACAATAGGTGCCGGGAAGAATAAAAAATTACGCTTCACCGGAACCTATCGCCTATTTATTGATGAAGCCTTTGTAATGGCGTTTGATCAATTGGCTCTCGATCTGCTTCATAGTATCCAATGCCACACCGATTACGATTAGCAGTGAAGTACCACCAATTCGAACTTCTTTAGGCAATCCAGATAAAGCACCGAAGAACATCGGCAATACAGAGATCAAAGCCAGGAACAATGCGCCGGACATAGTCAGACGAGACATTACTCTAGTCAAATATTTCTCAGTAGCTTTACCAGGACGGATACCTGGAATGTAACCACCATTCTTCTTCATGTTATCAGCCATCTGCTGAGGATTCATCTGCACGAACGTATAGAAGAACGTGAACCCGATGATCATCACTACATACAGAAGCATACCAAGTGGTGCATCAGTTGCCAAATACTTGGCAATCCATTGAGCCCAGGCATGTGTTGACCAGAAACTGGAGAGAACAACTGGGAACTGAAGCAGTGATACGGCGAAGATAACCGGAATTACACCAGCCGCATTAATTTTCAGCGGAATGTGCGTATTCTGTCCACCGTACATTTTGTTGCCGACTACGCGTTTAGCGTATTGAACAGGAATCTTCCGAATGCCTTGCTGTACGAAGATAACTGCTGTAATAATCGCTACAATCACAATCAGCACAATAACGACTTTAAGAATATTCAGGAACACTTGATCCGGCTGAATAAAGCTTGAGTTAGCCGTACTCGTGATATATCCCGGGATGGCGGCGACGATTCCCGCAAAAATCAGGATCGAAATCCCGTTCCCGATTCCCTTTTCGGTAATCTGTTCACCAAGCCACATCAGGAAAGAAGTACCAGCCGTCAAGATAATGGCAACCAGTAAGTAGTCAGCAAATGTCGCATTCGGCATCATTTGAGTTCCATAAATCCGGTTAAACCCTATCGACGTAGCAAAACCTTGGATCAGGGCTAAAATCACAGTACCATAACGAGTGATTTGCGCTAGTTGTTTTTTACCGTGCTCCCCTTGTTTAGCCCATTCAGCAAACTTAGGAACAACATCCATCGACAGCAATTGCACGATGATGGATGCTGTAATGTACGGATAAATACTTATCGCAAATATCGAGAAGTTTTTGAGCGCTCCGCCCGAGAAGGTGTTCAAAAGTCCCATCAAAGCGTCACCGCTTTGATTTGCTGTTTCCAGTACATCTTTGTTCACACCAGGAACCGGTACAAACGAACCGATACGGTAGATAATCAGAATGAACAAGGTAAACAGGATCTTTTTGCGCAAATCTTCCACATGCCAGATATTCTTAAGCGTCTTGAACATTAGATCACCTCGGTTTTACCGCCGGCAGCCTCGATTTTCTCTACCGCAGATTGAGAGAACTTATTTGCTTGTACAGTCAATTTAACGGTTAACTCACCATTGCCGAGAATCTTAATGCCGCTTTTGGAATTCTTGACAACACCAGTTTCAAGCAACAACTGCGGAGTCACTTCTGTTCCTTCTGCAAAGCTATTCAGATCTTCAAGGTTCACAATCGCATACTCTTTACGGGTAGGATTGACGAAACCACGTTTAGGCAGACGACGATAGAGCGGATTTTGTCCACCCTCGAAGCCCGGACGAACACCACCGCCAGAACGTGAGTTTTGACCTTTGTGACCGCGACCGGAAGTTTTACCATTTCCGCTACTTGGTCCACGACCAACGCGATTGCGTTCTTTGCGGGAACCAGGAGCTGGAGCAAGTTCATGTAACTTCATCGTTTGCACCTCCTTATGTTTGTTAATTTATACGAGGCGATTAGCCTTCAATTTCAGTTACAGATAGCAAGTGACTCACTTTGTTGATCATTCCGCGAATTGCAGGACTGTCATTGTGAACCACTGTCGTGTTGAGTTTACGTAGGCCGAGCGTCTTAACAGTAACACGTTGTGTTTCTGGACGTCCGATTACACTACGTACGAGGGTAATTTGCAATTTTGCCATTGACGTTCCCCTCCTTAACCGCGCAATTCTTCGACAGATTTGCCGCGAAGTTTCGCGACCTCTTCAATGCGTTTCAGACGGGAAAGTCCCTCCAAAGTTGCATTGACCATGTTCATGGAATTCGAAGAACCCAGTGATTTTGTCAAAATGTCGCCAACGCCTGCCAATTCCAATACCGCACGAACTGGACCGCCAGCGATAACGCCAGTACCCTCTGATGCTGGTTTCAGCAACACGCGTCCTGCGCCGAAGTGGCCAGTAACGAGATGGGGAATCGAAGTTCCTACGATTGGAATGTGAATCAGGTTTTTCTTGGCGTCTTCAATGCCTTTACGGATGGCATCCGGAACTTCGCCGGCTTTACCGATACCAGCACCGACGTAGCCATTGCCATCGCCCACAACAACGAGTGCACTAAAGCTGAAACGGCGTCCGCCTTTTACAACTTTTGCTACACGGTTAATGTGTACAACTCTTTCTGTCAGTTCTAAACTGTTCGGATCTACACGCAAGTCGTTAACCTCCTTTTAAGAATTATTCTAGAATTCAAGACCAGCTTCGCGAGCTGCGTCAGCCAATGCTTGAATTCGTCCATGGTACAAGTAACCTCCGCGGTCGAATACGACCACTGCATAGCCTTTTTCTTTAGCACGCTCAGCGACCAATTGGCCAACTTTCGCTGCAGCTTCAACGCTGCCGCCATTACCGATGTTAGCGCTCAGTTCTTTATCAAGTGTAGAAGCGGATACGATAGTAACCCCTTTAACATCATCGATCAGTTGAGCGTAGATGTGTTTTGAAGAACGGAATACGTTCAAACGTGGACGCTCAGTAGTTCCCTGGATCTTCTTACGAACACGCAGGTGTCTTTTGAGACGAGCCTTGTTTTTATCTTCTTTTGTAATCATGACTTCCCTTTCACTCCCTTCAGTTTGCCGTAAACAGCTTCACTTTAAGATGCACGGGGTATCTTACAATTAAGTTCAAACTGGTTATTTTTTCTTACCAGCTTTACCTTCTTTGCGGATGATACGCTCGCCTTCATATTTGATACCTTTACCTTTATACGGTTCTGGCTCACGAACGGAACGAATTTTAGCAGCATATGCGCCAACACGTTCTTTATCGATACCTTTAACGATGATCTTCGTGTTCGCAGGAACTTCAAACTCAATACCTGCTTCCGGTGTAATTTCAACCGGGTGAGAGTAACCAACGTTCAGAACGACTTTATCTCCGGATTTGCTTGCACGATATCCGACCCCAACCAATTCCAGAGATTTCGAGAAACCTTCAGTCACGCCTGCTACCATGTTGTTGACAACGGAGCGGGTTGTGCCGTGAAGTGAACGATGCAATTTGTTATCCGACGGACGAACAACGGTAATTTCGTTATTTTCAACTGTAACCTTCATGTCTTTATGAAGCTCACGAGTCAAAGAACCTTTTGGACCTTTTACTGTAATAACGGCGTTGTCCAAAGTGACATCTACACCGCTAGGTACTGCGATTGGTTTACGACCAATACGAGACATGTGTTGCACCTCCTTATCTTGTGACGTTTATTACCAAATGTAGCAGACAACTTCTCCGCCAGATTTTGATTGACGAGCTTCTTTGTCGGTCATAACTCCCTTAGATGTGGAGATAATCGCGATTCCTAGACCACCGAGTACACGAGGCACTTCATTGCTCTTCGTGTATACGCGAAGGCCTGGTTTACTGATTCTTTTCAAACCAGAAATAACACGCTCTTGGTTAGGGCCGTATTTCAAGAAGATACGGATAATCCCTTGTTTGCTATCTTCAACGAATTCCGCATCGCGGATGAAACCTTCACGCTTCAAAATGTCAGCGATTTGTTTCTTCATAGTAGAAGCAGGCATTTCTACCGTTTCGTGACGCACAATGTTAGCGTTACGAATACGAGTAAGCATATCTGCAATAGGATCAGACATAGTCATGTGTGTAAACCTCCTTCCCGTTTATAAACTTCTTACCAACTTGCTTTTTTCACGCCAGGGATCTGGCCTTTATAAGCTAATTCACGGAAACAAATTCTGCAAATTTTGAACTTTTGCAGTACCGAATGTGGACGACCACAACGTTCGCAACGTGTATATGCACGTACTTTAAACTTAGGCGTACGTTGTTGTTTAACTTTCATCGAAGTTTTTGCCACTTAGCCTGACACCTCCTAAACATTTTCGGAGAAAATGGATTAACCGACTTTATTTTGCGAAAGGCATTCCCAGCTGACCCAGCAGCTCGCGGGATTCCTCGTCCGTCTTAGCAGTCGTTACAATAACGATGTCCATACCGCGGACTTTATCCACTTTGTCATATTCGATCTCGGGGAAGATCAATTGTTCTTTAAGACCAAGTGTGTAGTTACCACGGCCGTCAAAGGCTTTAGTGGAAACACCACGGAAGTCACGTACGCGTGGAAGCGTTACGTTGAACAATTTGTCCAAGAAGTAATACATACGCTCGCCGCGCAGTGTTACTTTAACCCCAATCGGCATATTTTCGCGTAGTTTAAAACCAGCGATGGATTTTTTAGCTTTAGTGATTACTGGTTTTTGACCAGCGATCAACTGCATGTCATTAACTGCAGCATCAAGTACTTTGGAGTTTTGAACAGCGTCACCCACACCCATGTTGATGACAACCTTCTCGATCTTAGGCACTTGCATAACAGTTGTATAGTTAAACTTCTGCATCAAAGCAGGTGTTATTTCGTTGAGATAACGTTCTTTCATTCTTGCTGCCATGAAGATTTAACCTCCTTTCTTAAGGGCTAGATTAGTCGATAATCTCTCCGGATCTTTTAGCAATCCGAACTTTTTTACCGTTGTCCAATACTTTGTAACCGATACGTGTTACTTTGCCGGACTTCGGATCGATGTGCATTACGTTGGACACATGAATCGAAGCTTCCTGCTCAATAATTCCACCCTGTGGATTCAGCTGGTTCGGCTTTTGGTGTTTTTTCACCATATTGACGCCTTCTACCAGAACGCGGTTTTCACGAGGATAAGCAGCGATGACACGGCCTTTTTTGCCTTTGTCTTTACCACTAATCACAAGCACCACATCATCTTTCTTCACGTGCAGTTTATTGTTATGGGATTCCAGAACTTTTTTCACTCTAGGCATTTATTACACCTCCTATAACTAACCTTCAACTTATTGGTGCTCGTGTTTATTAGATTACTTCCGGTGCCAAGGAAACGATCTTCATGTAGTCTTTATCGCGAAGTTCGCGAGCAACTGGTCCAAAGATACGTGTTCCACGAGGGCTTCTGTCGTCTTTAACAACAACAGCTGCATTTTCGTCGAATGCGATGTAAGATCCATCTTTACGACGAACGGAACGTTTCGTACGAACAACTACCGCTCTAACAACATCACCTTTTTTGACAACGCCGCCTGGTGTTGCTTGTTTAACGGAACAAACGATCAAATCACCGATTGCTGCTGTACGGCGTCCAGTACCACCCAGTACGCGGATACACATCAGTTCCTTCGCACCAGAGTTGTCAGCCACATGCAAGCGTGTAAATGGTTGAATCATTATAATTTCCTCCTTCCGGAAAAACTCGTTTGATTATCTTAGATGATAACCGCTTTTTCAACCACTTCAACTAGTCTCCAACGTTTGTCCTTGGACAACGGACGAGTTTCCATGACTTTTACGGTATCGCCAATTTTCGCAACGTTTTCCTCATCATGTGCTTTGAATTTCTTCGTAGACTTGATGCGTTTGTGGTACAAGTTATGCTTCTTATAGGTTTCAACAGCGACTACGATGGTTTTATCCATTTTATCACTGACCACTTTACCGATTAGCACTTTACGTGCATTACGTTCTTCGCTCATTAGTTAGCCTCCTTCCTGAATACGGATCTGAGATCCGTCTCACTTAACTAATCCCAAGCACTCTTTGATGGATTACGGTTTTAGCACGAGCTATTTCCTTACGCACGTCACGAATCCGAGTCGGGTTGTCCAGTTGGCCAGTTGCCAATTGGAAACGGAGATTAAAAAGTTCCTCTTTGAATCCAGCGATCTTTTGTTCAATCTCAGCAGTGGTTAAGTTGCGAAGTTCATTAGCTTTCATTTGCTTCACCACCCAATTCTTCACGTTTCACAAACTTAGTCTTTACAGGCAGCTTGTGAGCGGCAAGACGCATCGCTTCACGAGCGATTTCTTCCGACACGCCTCCGAGTTCGAACATAATCTTGCCCGGTTTAACTACAGCTACCCATTTTTCAACGTTACCTTTACCACTACCCATACGAACCTCGAGAGGCTTTTGAGTAATAGGCTTATCTGGGAAAATCTTGATCCAAACTTGACCGCCACGTTTGATATAACGTGTCATTGCGATACGAGCAGCTTCGATCTGACGGTTAGTGATCCAAGATGGTTCCATTGCAACCAGGCCGAATTCGCCGAAGTTCAATTCAGTACCACCCTTTGCCATACCCTTCATGTGTCCGCGTTGTTGCTTGCGGTGTTTTACGCGTTTTGGTACCAACATGATTAGTTGCCTCCTTCCTGAGCAGCTTGTTTCTTAGCTGGGGGAAGAACTTCTCCACGGTAGATCCATACTTTTACGCCGATAAGACCGTAAGTTGTATGTGCTTCAGCCGTTCCGTAATCGATATCGGCACGAAGCGTATGAAGTGGAACTGTTCCTTCGCTATAACCTTCTGAACGAGCAATCTCAGCTCCGCCAAGACGTCCGCCTACTTGAGTTTTAATCCCTTTTGCGCCAGAACGCATTGTTCTTTGAATCGCTTGTTTGAGTGCACGACGGAACGATACACGACGTTCCAATTGTTGAGCAATGCTCTCAGCTACAAGAATTGCATCCAATTCAGGGTGCTTGATTTCATTGATGTTGATGTGTACTTTTTTGCCACCAGCGATTGCTGTAACTGCGCTGCGAAGTACTTCTACTTCTGCTCCGCCCTTACCAATAACCATACCTGGTTTAGCAGTGTGAATTGTAACGTTCACGCGGTTAGCCGCTCTTTCGATCTCGATATGGGAAACAGCGGAATCCTTCAATTTACCTTTAAGGTATTCCCGGATTTTGACGTCTTCCATCAGAAGAGTACCGAAATCTTTTCCTGCATACCATTTAGATTCCCAATCGCGAATGATCCCGATCCGGAGTCCGATTGGATTTACCTTTTGACCCACGTGTTATCCCTCCTTATTTCTCAGATACCACCAGTGTAATGTGGCTCGTGCGTTTATTGATCCGACTTGCGCGGCCCATGGCGCGCGGACGGAAACGTTTCATAGTAGGTCCTTGGTTAACGAAAACCTCGCTAACGAACAAACTGTTCACGTCCAAAGAATAGTTATGCTCAGCATTCGCAATTGCCGAATTAAGCAACTTCTCAACGACCGGAGAAGCGGATTTCGGAGTGTGGCGAAGAATAGCAATTGCTTCCCCCACTTGCTTACCACGAATCAAGTCAACAACCAGTTTCGCTTTACGAGCGGAAATCCGCACCGATCTTGCATGTGCTTTTGCTTCCATTGTTTAACCTCCTTTCAAACAGAGACCTTATTATTATCTTCTTGTTTTCTTATCGTCACCCGCGTGGCCTTTGTAAGTACGTGTTGGCGCGAACTCGCCCAACTTGTGACCTACCATATCTTCTGTTACGTATACAGGCACGTGTTTACGGCCGTCATATACACCAAACGTATGTCCGATAAACTGAGGGAAAATGGTTGAGCGACGGGACCAAGTTTTAACTACAACCTTTTTTTCAGCCTCGTTCAGTTCCTCAACTTTTTTAAGCAGGTAGCCATCGATAAACGGCCCCTTCTTTAAACTGCGACCCATGTGTGAATCCTCCCTTCATCCGGTTCTTCAAACCGCGAATCGACGCTTCGCGCTTTATTAACTTGCCAGAAGCGTCTTATTTTGTGCGGCGGCGAACGATATATTTATCAGATGCCTTGTTTTTCTTACGCGTTTTGTAACCAAGGGTTGGTTTACCCCATGGAGACATAGGCGATTTACGTCCGATTGGAGCGCGGCCTTCACCACCACCGTGTGGGTGATCGTTCGGGTTCATTACTACACCGCGTACTTCAGGGCGACGGCCCAGCCAGCGACTACGTCCAGCTTTACCGATTTTGATCAATTCATGATCTTCGTTACCTACGGAACCGATAGTTGCACGGCATACGCTAAGGATCTTACGAACCTCACCGGATGACAAACGAACGGAACAGTATTTTTCTTCTTTACCAAGCAATTGAGCTTCTGTACCAGCAGCACGAACCAATTGTCCGCCTTTACCTGGTTTCAACTCAATGTTGTGGATAACTGTACCCACTGGGATGTTCTCCAGCGCAAGACTGTTACCAATTTTGATGTCGGCTGTTGGGCCGGACTCTACTTTATCCCCAACTTTTAGGCCTTTAGGAGCGATGATATAACGTTTCTCTCCATCAGCATAGTGGATCAAAGCAATATTAGATGTACGGTTCGGGTCATACTCGATTGTAGCAACGCTACCTGGTATGCCGTCTTTAGTCCGTTTGAAGTCGATAATACGGTATTTACGTTTGTGTCCGCCGCCATGGTGACGAACCGTAATTTTACCTTGGTTGTTGCGTCCCGCATGTTTGAACAGCGGAGAAAGCAACGATTTCTCTGGCTGGTTTGTTGTGATTTCTTCAAACGTAGACACAGACATATGGCGTCTTGCCGGAGAGGTCGGTTTGTACTTTTTGATTGGCACTATAGTTTCCTCCTTACTTTAAGAGTATTATTCTACCGCTTCAAAAAATTCAAGCGGCTTGCTGTCCGGGCTAAGCTTAACGATGGCTTTTTTCCACTCTGGAGTGTAACCAGAATATTTACCATAACGTTTCAGTTTGCCAGGCACGCGCATTGTGTTCACATTAGTTACTTTTACTTTGAAAATAGCCTCGACAGCTTTTTTGATTTCGGTTTTGTTAGCACGGATATCCACTTCAAAAGCGTATTTCATTTCGCTCATGTAGTCGGAAGTACGTTCCGTAATCACCGGACGTTTGATAATATCACGAGGATCTTTCATTACGCGAACACCTCCTCTACCTTCAGAACTGCTTCTTTAGTGATGATCAGTTTGTCGTACGTCAGTACGTCAAGAACATTAATGCCGTCAGCCGCTACGAATTTCACCCCAGGGATGTTACGAGCGGAAAGTGCTACGTTATCATCATAGCTAGTAGCTACGATCAAAGCTTTGCGTTCCACTTTCAGGTTGTTCAAGATTGCTGCGAATTCTTTCGTCTTCGGAGCATTCATTGTCAAGCTATCCAATACGATAATGTCATTCTCGAGCACTTTCGAGGACAAAGCGGATTTGATCGCCAAACGACGAACCTTCTTAGGCAATTTCCAGGAATAGCTACGTGGTGTTGGTCCGAAGACAACGCCGCCGCCTTTCCATTGTGGAGAACGAATGGATCCTTGACGAGCGCGACCTGTACCTTTTTGTTTCCAAGGCTTACGTCCACCGCCACGAACTTCAGAACGTCCTTTTACTTTGTGTGTACCACGACGAAGGGAAGCTCTTTGCATAAGCGCAGCTTCGTGTAGAACGTGCTCATTCGGTTCAATACCGAATACTGTATCGCTAAGTTCTACTTCACCAACTTCGTTGCCACTAATATTAAAAAGTGTTACTTTTGGCATTTCATGTTCCTCCTTTCTTAGGTAATTATTTCTTAACGGTTTGTTTAACTTTCACGAAGCTGTTTTTAGGACCTGGGATAGCGCCTTTAACCAGCAATACGTTACGTTCAACGTCAACCTTGATGATTTCAAGCTTTTGAACAGTGATAGTCGTGTGACCCATATGTCCTGGGAGGCGTTTGCCCTTCGGAACACGGTTAGCTTGGATAGAACCCATGGAACCCGGTCTTCTGTGGTAACGCGATCCGTGTGCCATTGGTCCGCGGCTTTGTCCCCAACGTTTGATGTTACCTTGGAAACCTTTACCTTTAGATGTGCCAGTTACGTCAACAAATTCGCCCTCAGCAAAAATATCAGCCTTCAGTTCTTGTCCAACCTCGAGAGACCCGAGGTCAACACCACGAATTTCACGAACGTAGCGCTTAGGTGTTGCATTTGCCTTTTTGGCGTGACCTTGTTCAGGCTTATTGGAGCGACTTTCTTTTTTATCAGAAAAGCCCAATTGCACTGCTTCATATCCGTCGATATTCAGGTCTTTCTTTTGCAGTACTACACAAGGGCCTGCTTCGATAACAGTAACAGGAATTACGTTACCTTCTGGAGTAAACACTTGAGTCATACCGAGTTTTTTTCCTAAGATACCTTTCAATGTTGACACCTCTTTTCTTTTCCTAAGTTGCTAAAAATAGAATTACAATTTGATTTCGATATCTACACCGGACGGTAGATCCAAGCGCATCAAGGCATCCACAGTTTGTGGTGTTGGGTTCACAATATCGATCAAACGTTTGTGAGTCCGTTGTTCAAACTGTTCACGGGAATCCTTGTACTTGTGTACCGCACGGAGAATAGTAATGATTTGCTTCTCAGTTGGCAACGGAATCGGTCCAGATACACCAGCACCCGAACGTTTTGCAGTTTCAACGATTTTCTCTGCGGATTGATCAAGAATTCTGTGGTCGTATGCTTTCAAGCGAATACGAATTTTTTGCTTTGCCATTTTAGTCCCTCCTTCTATCGCCCAATTTATTATCGGACATACTCCGTGAAAATTTTCTGACGTCGACCTCATGGCAAAGGGGCCGGGTGTGTCAGTAACCTCTCACATCATCGCAACGTCTCAGAACAACATTTATTATTATATATAATAGGCAGCAGTATTGCAAGCTAAAATAACAAAACAATGCATATTTTTTTCATCCGTGCTTTATTACTATTATATAGGTTAAAGATTATCAGTGGCAGACTTAAAAATCTCTGCTGACTCCGCAGTCTGTGCTGTTGCTGACCCAATTCCCTCTATTGTCTGAATCAATGTTCTTATTTCTTCTTCTACTATAACAATCTCTTGTGTGCTACTCCTCATCGCCTCTACAATTTCGGAAAACAAAAGACTAGTCTCAATCGATTGATGTTTCCCACTTTTGGTTAGCTCTTGTACCTTACGTATCTCCTCAACGACCTGTTGTGTGAGACTTCCCGATTTATAAGTCAGCTCTATGATCTGAATTACAGTATTCTTCGTATCCTCTGCCAACCGACTAACTTCTTGAGCAACTACACTAAATCCTCTACCATGCACTCCGGCTCTAGCGGCTTCTATCGTTGCATTAAGTGAAAGAATTTTAGTTTGATCTGCAATATCTTTAACTGAGTTTACGATTTTTTGAATTTGTTTAGAGGAATTGCTTAATTCGTGGACTGAATGTTCCATTTCACTAGTACTTTGATAAATAAGATTAATCTGTCCTGTTAAGCTATCCAAATGCTCATGTCCATCTGTAGCCAACCCCTGCGACCCTACAGCAGATGTAACTGTACGTTGGAATGTTCTACTCACTTCATTGCTACTGGCTACTAGCTGCTTCACAGCGGCATTTGTGTCGATACTAAAATCTATTAATTCGCTGCTGAATTCAGCAATTTTCTGCTTTAATTCATTTTTAACCAAAAGGTATTGCAGTTCCTTCTCTTTGACGTTCTCCTTCTCGTATTCCTCTAGGACAAGTTGTTGTTCAAGGTTAAGCAGCTTAGTTACGGTCTTAACTACATGTAGACGTGTATTGTCATCATGTGTCTCATTATAGATAACTTTTATAAAAACGTTCTGAAGATTTTGAAAAGCAGATAAGTACCATTTAGGCTCAAGTCCTACTCTTTTATGAATATTAGCAATCTTCATTCGCTTTGCTATGTATTCTTCATCAACTTTGCCATCAAAAATTTCAATGATATGCTCGCGGAGTGTTGTTTTCAACCTCTCGATACTACTATGCTCCAATATAATGGCTTCGAGTTTATCCACACCTAATACCGAATTATAAAATTGATCAATTATATAGTCTATATTCTTTTCAACGCTAGGCTTTACCCTACGTAATAAGTTCAAATCTGATTCAGATAGATCAATCATTCTCATTTGCTCATTGAGTTCGTCATAACCCTCAAGAGTATGAAAAAAATCTTCAGTACGCTTAGTCTGGTGTTTATTTTCTATCAAATTAGGGGTGTGAGAATCCTCATTATGATTACGTGATGTTATAGCATGCATGAATGAAAAAGGACATTTTCCCATGTTATCACTCTCCCCTTAATTACTATTTTTTTACAATATCATCTTCCTTTCATTTTACTCTATGATTATTAAAATTGTAAACAATTTATCGTAGAATTTTGTTGAATTTTGTAGAATTAATCGATTATTTTATCGTATATTGTCGAATTTAAGAAGGTTTATCCTATAAAACAACAAAAAGCCCCGGATTCTCCGCAAGAAGAATCCGGGGCACTATGATTCAGAGTCTACCCGCAGATAGAAACGAATTTATTTTTGGATGGAAGCTACGCTACCTGCTCCAACTGTACGTCCACCTTCGCGAATGGAGAATTTAGTACCTTCTTCAATAGCGATAGGGGAGATCAAAGCAACAGTTACAGTGATGTTATCACCAGGCATAACCATTTCAGTACCTTCTGGCAAGTTGATGATGCCAGTTACGTCAGTTGTACGGAAGTAGAACTGTGGACGGTAACCAGTGAAGAATGGTTTGTGACGTCCGCCTTCTTCTTTAGTCAAAACGTAGATTTGAGCAGTGAACTCAGTGTGTGGTTTAACAGAGTTCGGTTTAGCCAATACTTGACCACGCTCGATCATAGTACGGTCTACACCACGAAGCAAAGCTCCGATGTTGTCGCCCGCTTGAGCGGAATCCAACAATTTACGGAACATTTCTACGCCCGTAACTACGGATTTCTTAGTTTCTTCGTGAATACCAACGATTTCGATTTCTTCTCCGACTTTAACTGTTCCACGTTCTACGCGACCAGTTGCCACAGTACCGCGGCCAGTGATGGAGAATACATCTTCGACAGGCATCAAGAATGGTTTGTCAGTTTGACGCTCTGGAAGTGGAATGTACTCGTCGATTGTTTCGAACATTTCAACAATCTTCTTAGCATATTCGCCTTCTGGGTTTTGAAGAGCTTCACGAGCAGAACCACGAATGATTGGAGTGTCGTCGCCTGGGAAGTCATACTCGCTCAGCAAGTCACGAACTTCCATTTCAACCAATTCCAACAACTCTTCGTCTTCAACCATGTCGCATTTGTTCAAGAAAACAACGATGTATGGAACACCTACTTGACGGGACAACAGGATGTGCTCGCGAGTTTGTGGCATAGGGCCATCAGCTGCGGATACAACCAGGATAGCTCCGTCCATTTGCGCTGCGCCTGTGATCATGTTTTTAACATAGTCGGCGTGACCAGGGCAGTCTACGTGAGCGTAGTGACGGTTAGGAGTTTCATATTCAACGTGGGAAGTGGAGATTGTGATACCACGTTCGCGCTCTTCAGGAGCTTTGTCGATTTGATCGAATGCGATAGCTGCGCCACCGTAAGTTTTGGACAATACAGTAGTGATTGCAGCAGTCAGAGTCGTTTTACCATGGTCGACGTGACCAATAGTACCGATGTTAACGTGCGGTTTGTTACGTTCAAACTTTGCCTTTGCCATTTGAACAGTTCCTCCTTAATGTGGGGTTCCTTATATTTGAGCCGCCCGCATATATGTTTATCTTAGATGACTGAGTAATTATACTCGGACGGCAAGTTAAAACTAGTAATTATTCTCCGCCTTTGTTCTTAGCAGC
This sequence comes from Paenibacillus sp. Marseille-Q9583, assembly GCF_976954365.1. Lineage (NCBI taxonomy): Bacteria > Bacillati > Bacillota > Bacilli > Caryophanales > Paenibacillaceae > Paenibacillus > Paenibacillus sp. Marseille-Q9583. The sequence goes on along the minus strand of NZ_CDRJTB010000032.1, from coordinate 35,231 downwards.
GATCTCTTCCGCAATGGACTTAGGAACTTCTTCATAGTGAGAAAGCTCCATTGAGAATACGCCACGTCCTTGAGTACCAGAACGAAGAGTTGTAGAGTATCCGAACATTTCGGAAAGAGGCACCTTAGCACGGATAATTTGCGCTCCACCACGGGAATCCATACCTTCGATACGGCCACGGCGGGAGTTCAGCATACCCATAACATCACCCATATATTCCTCAGGAACAGTTACTTCTACTTTCATGATTGGCTCAAGCAGGACAGGTTTACACTTGTCTTTAGCTGCTTTAAGCGCCATCGAACCGGCAATTTTAAATGCCATTTCGTTGGAATCGACATCATGGTAAGAACCATCAACGATGGTAGCTTTAACGTCTACAAGCGGGAAGCCTGCAAGTACGCCGTTTTTCATTTGTTCTTCGATACCCGCAAGTGCAGGAGCGATGTACTCTCTAGGAACCGAGCCACCGACAACTTTACTTTCGAATTTGCTACCAGTACCTGGCTCGAGGGGTTCAAATTCAACCCATACGTGACCGTATTGACCACGACCACCAGATTGGCGTACAAATTTACCTTCGACGCGAGCAGGTGCCTTGAACGTTTCGCGGTAAGCAACCTGTGGTTTACCCACATTGGTTTCTACTTTGAACTCACGACGCATACGGTCGATGATGATGTCCAAGTGAAGTTCACCCATACCAGCCAGGATAGTTTGGCCTGTTTCTTCATCAGTATGAGCACGAAGAGTTGGATCCTCTTCAGTCAACTTACCGAGAGCAACGCCCAATTTATCTTGGTCAGCTTTTGTTTTTGGTTCAACAGCGATTTCGATAACTGGATCAGGGAAGTTCATTGATTCCAGAATTACTGGATGCTTCTCATCACACAGTGTATCACCTGTACTGGTATCTTTCAAACCAACTGCTGCAGCGATGTCACCAGAATACACGATGGAAATCTCTTGACGGCTGTTAGCATGCATTTGAAGGATACGACCAATACGTTCACGCTTGTTCTTAGTAGCATTAACTACGTAAGATCCGGACTCTAGAACACCAGAGTATACACGGAAGAACGTAAGTTTACCTACATAAGGGTCAGTCATGATTTTAAATGCCAAAGCTGCAAACGGTTCTTCATCCGAAGAATGACGAACTGCTTCAGTTCCATCATCAAGATGTCCAGTGATAGCTGGAACGTCAAGAGGAGATGGCAAGTAATCAACAACAGCATCCAACATAAGCTGAATACCTTTGTTACGGTAGGAGGATCCAACAATTACAGGGAACAATTTAACTTCAACTACGCCTTTGCGCAGTGCAGCTTTAATTTCCGGAACTGTAATTTCTTCGCCTTCCAGGTACTTCATAGTCAGATCTTCATCAAGTTCAGCAACTTTCTCGATCAACTCGAGACGCAGCTCCTCAACTTTGGCCAAATATTCTTCCGGAATATCCGTTACTTCGATGTTTTGGCCTAGATCATCTCTGAACATGTGTGCTTTTTGCTCAACAAGGTCGATAATACCAGTGAAATCACTTTCTGCACCAATTGGCAATTGAATAGCAACTGCATTGGCTTGAAGGCGATCACGCATAGTTTCGATTACGTTAAGGAAATCCGCACCGATAATGTCCATTTTGTTCACATATGCAATACGTGGAACGTTATAACGGTCAGCCTGTCTCCATACGGTTTCAGACTGAGGCTCAACGCCCTCTTTTGCACTAAATACACCTACTGCCCCATCCAATACACGCAGGGAACGTTCAACTTCAACAGTGAAGTCAACGTGTCCTGGGGTATCAATGATATTGATGCGGTGACCTTTCCACGCAGCAGTCGTAGCAGCGGACGTAATCGTGATTCCGCGCTCTTGTTCTTGCTCCATCCAGTCCATTGTAGCAGCACCCTCGTGAACTTCACCGATTTTGTGCGTACGGCCTGTATAGAAAAGAATCCGCTCTGTGGTAGTTGTTTTACCAGCATCAATATGCGCCATGATCCCGATATTACGTGTATTTTTTAAGGAGAACTCTCTAGCCATGAAATGGATCTCCCTTCAAAATATAAGTTATTTGAATGACTTTAATCCTACCAACGGTAGTGAGCGAACGCTTTGTTTGCTTCAGCCATTTTGTGTGTATCTTCGCGTTTCTTAACAGAAGCGCCTGTGTTGTTGGAAGCGTCGATGATCTCAGCCGCCAAACGCTCTTCCATCGTCTTCTCACCGCGGTTGCGAGAGTAGTTTACGAGCCAACGTAATCCCAGAGCAGTACGTCTCTCTGGTTTAACCTCGATAGGTACTTGATAGTTAGCACCACCGACACGACGAGCTTTGACTTCCAAAACCGGCATGATATTCTTGATGGCAGCTTCGAAAACTTCCATCGGATCTTTACCCGTACGTTCTTCAATCAACTTGAATGAATTGTACAGAATGCTTTGAGCGACACCTCTTTTACCACCCAGCATAATGCGGTTAATCAAACGAGTAACCAACTTGCTATTATACAACGGATCTGGCAATACGTCTCTCTTAGTAACTGGACCTTTGCGTGGCATGGATATCCCCCTTTCTTAAATGTTTATTATTCTAGAATTTTTTCTTATTTCTTAGCTTTAGGACGTTTAGCACCGTATTTAGAACGAGCTTGCATCCGGTTAGCTACACCTGCTGTATCCAATGCACCACGAACGATATGGTAACGAACCCCTGCAAGGTCCTTTACTTTACCTCCGCGAAGTAATACAACACTGTGCTCTTGTAAGTTATGTCCGATACCCGGGATATAAGCTGTTACCTCGAGACGGTTCGTCAAACGAACACGGGCATATTTACGAAGCGCTGAGTTTGGTTTACGTGGAGTCATAGTACCAACACGAGTGCACACACCGCGTTTTTGCGGAGCGCTCAAATTTGTAGCCTCACGCTTGAGGGCGTTATACCCTTTTTGAAGAGCGGGAGATTTAGATTTTTCGATTTTGGCTTGACGACCTTTACGAACCAATTGGTTAATTGTTGGCATGTTGTTGCCACCCCCTTCCTGAAATGATAGCCGATTTAAGAACTCTAAGCCCACAGACCCAGGCGGTTCATAAAAAGACAAATGAAAAGTTCTTGCTGCTGGAGTTCACCCCAGTACAAAAACATTTCCGTAGCTATTGTTTTAAGACGGCTGCCATCGCAGCGCCAACTTCTATTCCGCAGGCCTTGCCCAAATTCAGCATCGTATCCACGTATGTGATCTTAACACCTTGTTTGTTACAAAGCATAACTATCCTGGAAGTAAGCCTTTGATCTCCGTCCTCTGCCACATAGACTTCTGCAGCTTGGCCCAACTCTACCGCCTTGACGGTTTGTTTGGTACCGATCTTGACCTGAGCATCCTGTAGTCCTCTATCATCAGTCATAATCATTACCTCCAATGAACAAGGATAACATGGCTACTCACGCACCTTAGACATTTTAGCATTATCAATAGATGGTGTCAAGAAATTCAGCAATAATTTTTATGAATATTATACACAGCAGATATTCGTGTCACACCTATGATTAGGTATGACACGAGTTCACTACCATGTTTGCTAATTTATTCAGCAGGAACCGGCTCTAAAGATTCAAGCGCGCTTTCTGCATTTGGATCACTAAGCTTAACGTTACGGTAACGATTCATACCAGTACCTGCAGGAATCAACTTACCGATAATAACATTTTCTTTGAGTCCAAGCAACTTATCTACTTTGCCTTTGATAGCAGCGTCTGTTAAGACACGAGTAGTTTCTTGGAAAGATGCAGCGGATAAGAAGGAATCTGTCTCAAGAGATGCCTTGGTAATACCGAGTAAGACCGGTTTAGCAACTGCAGGCTCTTTACCTGACAAGATGGCTTCCTTGTTAGCAGCTTCATATTCATGAATATCCGCAAACGCGCCTGGTAACAGACTTGTGTCACCTGCATCAATGATACGGATCTTCCGAAGCATTTGTTTGATCATAACTTCAATGTGCTTATCATTGATCTCAACGCCCTGGTTACGATATACACGCTGAACTTCTTGCAGAATGTAGTTTTGTACCCCACGGATCCCTTTGATTCGCAGCATTTCTTTAGGGTCAATCGAACCGTCTGTCAACTCATCGCCGGCTTCAATCTCTTGGCCTTCGCTGACACGTAGACGTGAACCATAAGTAATGGAATAAGTCTTGGATTCTGCTTCACCTTGAACCTCGATTTCACGACGATCCTTAGTTTCACGGATTTCCTTGATTACACCATCGATCTCACTGATTGTAGCCTGACCTTTAGGGTTACGGGCTTCAAACAACTCTTGAATACGCGGCAAACCTTGCGTGATGTCATCACCGGCAACACCGCCGGTATGGAACGTACGCATTGTAAGCTGGGTTCCTGGTTCACCGATAGATTGTGCAGCGATAATACCAACTGCTTCACCGATCTCAACGTGTTTACCAGTTGCCAAGTTACGACCGTAACATTTCTTACAAACACCATGACGAGCACGGCAGCTTAGTACAGAGCGGATTTGTAGCTTAGTTACACCAGCGTCTACGATTGCTTCCGCTTTATCGGAGTCAATCAAATCGTTGCGGTGAACAATGATTTCGCCTGTTTCTGGATGACGGACAGTCTCGAAGCAGTAACGACCTTCAATACGGTCATACAGATCCTCAATAACCTCTTTACCATCCTGAATACGACTAACTGTAAATCCTTTATCTGTTCCACAATCTTCCTCACGGACGATAACGTCCTGAGCTACGTCAACGAGACGACGAGTCAAGTAACCGGAGTCAGCAGTACGAAGTGCGGTATCGGCAAGACCTTTACGCGCTCCGTGAGTGGAGATAAAGTACTCCAAGACCGTAAGACCTTCACGGAAGTTCGCTTTAATTGGCAATTCGAAAATCCGACCCGAAGGTGTTGCCATCAGACCACGCATACCACCCAGCTGAGTGATCTGCGATTTGTTACCCCGCGCTTTGGAGTCAACCATGAGCATGATAGAGTTGAAACGGTCCATCGATTTAAGCAGGATGTTCGTAAGATCATCCTTCGTCTTCGACCAGATCTCAATAACGCGGTCGTACCGTTCGTCATTAGTAATCAGACCACGGCGATATTGGTTAGCAACCACATCTACCTTAGCTTCGGACTCTTTCAGAATCGTAACTTTCTCCTCAGGCACGATAACATCCGACACAGCAACGGTAACACCGGAACGTGTGGAGTAAGTAAAGCCGAGTTGTTTAATTTTATCCAAAATCATAGAGGTTTTGGTTGTATGATAAGTTTCAAAACAACGTGCGATAATCAGACCCAGATATTCTTTACCTACAGCGCTGGCTTCAGGAGCGGATTCAATCAGCTCGCGAATATCTGCGCCTTTTTCATAGATAAAGTATTTCTCTGGCGTGCCATGCAGCAAGTTAGTCTTAGTCGCTTCATTGATATAAGGGAAACTACTTGGGTAAATTTCATTAAAGATAATCTTACCGATCGTAGTAATCAACATTGCACCTTGTTGTTTTTCCGTAAAGCAAGTCTTACCCAGTGCTTTAACTGGAATAGCTACACGAGCATGAAGACCTGCAGTTCCGCGTTGGTAAGCTGATACAGCTTCATTTACGGTACGCAGAATCATACCTGATCCTTTTTCTTCCTTGTTGTCCATGGTCAGGTAGAAAGTACCAAGTACCATATCCTGGGAAGGTGTTACAACCGGTTTTCCGTCTTTAGGGTTCAAGATATTACCGGATGCAAGCATGAGAATACGTGCTTCCGCTTGAGCTTCTGCTGACAGAGGAACGTGCACCGCCATTTGGTCACCGTCAAAGTCGGCGTTATAAGCCGTACATACGAGTGGGTGAAGACGAATAGCATGACCTTCCACCAAAATCGGTTCAAAAGCTTGGATACCGAGACGGTGAAGTGTTGGTGCGCGGTTTAGAAGTACTGGGTGCTCTCTGATTACTTCTTCAAGTACATCCCATACTTCAGGACTTACACGCTCAACTTTACGTTTTGCGCTCTTTATGTTGTGGGCTAGGCCCTTATTAACCAATTCCTTCATGACAAAAGGCTTGAACAATTCTAGCGCCATTTTCTTAGGGAGTCCGCACTGATACATCTTGAGGTACGGTCCTACAACGATAACGGAACGACCAGAGTAGTCAACCCGTTTACCGAGCAAGTTCTGACGGAAACGTCCTTGTTTACCTTTCAGCATGTGGCTGAGAGATTTCAATGGACGGTTACCAGGACCCGTTACCGGACGTCCTCTACGGCCGTTATCGATGAGAGCATCGACAGCTTCCTGTAGCATCCGTTTCTCGTTCTGCACGATAATGTCAGGTGCACCAAGATCCAACAGTCTTTTCAGACGGTTGTTCCGGTTAATAACACGACGATAAAGATCGTTCAAATCAGACGTAGCAAAACGGCCACCATCCAATTGAACCATCGGACGAAGCTCCGGAGGAATAACCGGAAGAACATCCATGATCATCCAATCAGGTTTGTTGCCTGAGTTACGGAATGCTTCAATGACTTCCAGACGTTTGATCGCCCGGTTACGACGTTGGCCTTGGGCCGTACGCAGTTCTTCTTTGAGGAATTCCAGCTCTTTTTCGATGTCGATGTCTTGAAGAAGCTTCTTAACAGCTTCAGCACCCATGCCCGCTTGGAATCCGTAACCGTATTTTTCACGGTAGCTACGATATTCTTTCTCGGATAGAAGTTGTTTCTTTTCCAGTGGTGTTTCACCTGGGTCAGTTACAACATACGAAGCGAAGTAGATAATCTCTTCAAGTGATCTTGGAGACATATCTAGTGCCAAACCCATACGGCTTGGGATACCTTTAAAGTACCAGATATGAGATACCGGAGCAGCCAATTCAATGTGACCCATACGTTCACGACGAACTTTAGCACGAGTAACTTCAACGCCACAACGGTCGCAGACTACGCCCTTATAACGGACACGTTTGTATTTACCGCAATGACATTCCCAGTCTTTTTGCGGTCCAAAGATACGCTCACAGAAAAGACCCTCTTTTTCCGGTTTCAATGTACGATAGTTAATGGTTTCCGGTTTCTTAACTTCTCCGCGGGACCATGAACGAATCTTCTCCGGAGAAGCGAGTCCGATTTTCATAAATTCAAAATTGTTAACGTCCAACAAGGAGCAACCCTCCTTAACCTAATCCTGATTTAGTACCGCTTTGCCCTCCTCTGACTGTTACATCAAAAGAGGGCGCGGTCCTTTATAAAATGGAACTTTAAAGCTCCAACGTGATTATTCTACTCCGACTTCTGCGCCTTCTAAATTGAGGCTCAGCTTGTCGCCTGACGTCTCGTCCTCATCGTCCAATTCTCTCATTTCAATTTCCTGCTCGTCACCGCTAAGAATCTTAACATCCATACCCAGGGACTGCAGTTCTTTGATCAATACCTTGAACGACTCAGGAACACCTGGTTCCGGTACATTTTCACCTTTGACAATGGATTCGTACGTCTTCACGCGACCAACCACGTCATCGGATTTTACGGTCAAAATTTCTTGCAATGTATATGCAGCACCGTAAGCTTCAAGCGCCCACACTTCCATCTCCCCGAAACGCTGTCCACCAAACTGAGCTTTACCACCCAGTGGCTGTTGCGTAACTAGTGAGTAAGGTCCTGTTGAACGGGCGTGAATCTTATCATCAACCATGTGCGCCAGTTTGATCATATGCATGACGCCGACAGTAACTTCGCGTTCGAAGCGTTCACCTGTCCGACCATCGTACAATACAGTCTTACCATTACGCTGCATACCAGCTTCTTCCATCGTATCAAATACGTCGTACTCACGTGCTCCGTCGAATACCGGCGTTGCAATGTGAATTCCCAGACGCAATGCGGCCATACCAATATGGACCTCAAGCACCTGTCCGATGTTCATACGAGAAGGAACGCCTAGAGGGTTAAGAACAACCTGTACCGGCGTACCGTCTGGAAGGAACGGCATATCTTCTTCTGGCAGGATACGAGCAACGACACCCTTGTTACCGTGACGTCCGGCCATTTTGTCACCTTCAGAAATCTTACGTTTCTGAGCGATGTACACACGAACCAATTGATTTACGCCAGGAGGTAGCTCATCGCCGTTCTCACGTGTAAATACTTTAACGTCAACGATAATACCATCACTACCGTGAGGAACGCGTAAAGAGGTATCCCGTACTTCACGAGCCTTCTCACCAAAGATAGCGTGTAGGAGACGCTCTTCTGCAGTCAATTCAGTTACACCCTTTGGAGTAACCTTACCAACTAGAATGTCACCAGCACTGATTTCCGCACCGATGCGGATAATTCCACGCTCATCAAGATTGCGCAGAGCTTCTTCGCCCACGTTTGGAATATCACGTGTGATTTCTTCAGGTCCCAGTTTAGTGTCACGAGCTTCGGATTCGTATTCCTCGATATGAATCGAAGTGTATACATCTTCCTTAACTAGTTTTTCACTTAACAGGATCGCATCCTCGTAGTTGTAACCTTCCCAAGTCATGAACGCAACGACTACGTTACGACCAAGAGCAAGTTCGCCCATTTCTGTAGAAGGACCGTCCGCCAGGATGTCACCCTTCTTAACAATATCCCCTCTTTTAGCTAGAGGACGTTGGTTAATACAGGTACCTTGGTTAGAACGCATAAATTTGTGTAATTTATATTTAACGATATCGCCTTTAACTTCTTTGCCTTCGACAGTCTCAACCCGGCGCAGCCAAATTTCATTAGCTGAAGAGCGTTCGATAATACCGTCATATTTAGAAACAACACATACGCCAGAATCCTTAGCGGATTTATGTTCCATCCCTGTTCCGACGAGCGGAGCTTTAGGAATTAGAAGTGGAACGGCTTGACGCTGCATGTTAGATCCCATCAGAGCGCGGTTGGAGTCATCGTTCTCAAGGAACGGAATGAGCGCCGTAGCGACGGATACGACCTGTTTAGGTGAAACGTCCATGTAATCTACACGATTACTTGGCATTGTTGTAATGTTGTCAGAGTCTTTATTGTAACGAACGATTACCATGTCTTCCTTAAAGGAGCCATCTTCATCGATCAATACGTTAGCCTGAGCAACTACATAGTTATCTTCCTCATCAGCAGTCAGATAATCGATTTGTTCAGTTACCTTACCTGTCTTTGGATCTACCCAACGATACGGAGCTTCAATAAAGCCGTATTCGTTGATACGTGCAAAGGTGGACAAGGAGTTGATCAATCCAATGTTCGGACCTTCCGGCGTTTCAATTGGACACATCCGGCCGTAGTGACTGTGATGGACGTCACGAACTTCAAAGCCCGCGCGTTCACGTGTCAAACCACCGGGTCCGAGTGCAGACAGACGACGTTTATGCGTAAGTTCCGCAAGCGGGTTCGTCTGGTCCATAAACTGAGACAACTGGGAGCTACCGAAGAACTCTTTAATGGACGCGATAACCGGACGAATATTGATCAGAGCTTGAGGCGTAATTGCATTAGCATCCTGAATCGACATTCTTTCACGAACAACGCGCTCCATACGGGACAAACCGATACGGAACTGATTCTGCAGAAGTTCACCGACAGAACGCAGACGACGGTTACCCAGATGGTCAATATCATCGGTATTACCAATTCCGTGAAGCAAATTAATAAAGTAGCTGATCGAGGATATAATATCAGCTTGAGTAATGTGCTTAACTGACTTGTCAATGTTGCCGTTAGCGATCAGCTTAATAACCCGACCTTCTTCAATTGGCGAGAATACGTCAATCGTTTGAAGAGGAATATCTTCGCTGTCCATAACTCCACCAGTAACACGGTAGTTCTTAAAGGCAACATTCTTTTCGAAGTATGGAATCAATTCATCAAGCAGTCTGCGATCGACCATTTGACCGGACTCTGCTAGGATTTCTCCTGTAGCTTCGTCAACCAAAGGCTGAGCAAGACGTTGATTGAAAAGACGGTTCTTAATGTGTAGCTTTTTATTGATTTTGTAACGGCCCACGTTAGCTAGGTCGTAGCGTTTTGGATCAAAGAAACGCGCGACCAGCAAACTTTTGGCATTGTCTAGTGTCGGCGGTTCGCCCGGACGCAAACGCTCATAAATTTCAATAAGCGCCTTCTCCGTGGAGTCCGTGTTGTCTTTATCCAGCGTATTGCGAATATATTCATCATTGCCAAGCAATTCCAGAATTTCGGCATCACTACCGAAACCGAGAGCACGCAAAAGTACGGTAACAGGAATTTTACGAGTCCGATCGATACGAACATACATAATATCCTTAGCGTCGGTCTCAAGTTCCAACCAGGCTCCGCGGTTCGGGATTACTGTGGCGGTGTAGGTTTTTTTGCCGTTCTTATCCACTTTTGTGCTGAAATAGACGCTTGGAGAGCGAACCAACTGGCTGACAATAACCCGTTCCGCACCGTTAATAATAAAAGTGCCGGTCTCCGTCATCAGCGGGAAATCTCCCATGAACACTTCCTGCTCTTTGACCTCACCGGTCTCCTTATTAATGAGCCGCACCTTTACACGCAGAGGAGCCGCATACGTCACGTCCCGCTCTTTAGCGTCGTCAACCGTATATTTTGGTTCACCCAGGCTGTAATCAATGAACTCTAGTACCAAATTACCTGTGAAATCCTGGATCGGCGAGATGTCCTGAAACATTTCCCGCAATCCTTCCTCCAAAAACCAATCATAAGATTTTTGTTGGATCTCGATCAGGTTCGGGACCTCGAGTACCTCGTTAATTCTCGCATAGCTCCGCCGAGTGCGTCGACCATACTGAACAAGATGTCCTGCCAACTTTACTCACCCCTCATGTCTACTCACTTAAAAATTGATTGCGAACCCTTGTTTGGAACCGTATAATGGAACCATACTACAAGGATTCAGTCATAAATAAAAGAAAAGCCCTTATCGAAATCTTCGAAAAAAGAGCGCACTTATCCATGACCAAAATACTCCTTATCCAGTAGATTTGCCCAAAACGTACATATTATACGTCACCAAGCAACAGTTTATGCGCTATTATCTATTACCGCGTAACACTCGCTACGCCAGAGCATAGAGAACCAATTCGCAAAAAACTTGCCGTACGGCTTGCGCTAGCCGGCGACAATATATCGCTTGACATTTTCAGCAAACTAAAGACATGGAGCCTATCTTAATACTGACATTTTATAATAATACCATTATCACTATCACATGTCAATAACCTATTGATTTTTATTTTTGAGCTTTAATAATACGATAACCTTTATCTTTGCCCACTTCTTCTACATTTGAGAACAATCTTTCAAGTTTAGCTACCGCTGATGGAGCGCCCTGCTTCTTCTGAATGACAATCCACAGAAATCCACCCTCATTTAAATGCTCATAAGCTTCTTCAAAAATCTGATGTACTACAGCTTTTCCTGCACGTATCGGAGGATTGGTAAGAATCACATCGAACTTTTGTTGTTCATTCAATGCGCCGAGCACATCGCTTTCCATTACCGTAACATTCCGGATTCCATTGTGCTGGGCATTTTCACGCGCAAGTTCTACCGCACGACTATTAATATCAATCATCGTAACTTGCCCTTTGGGGGCTAGGTATGCTGCACTTATGCCTATCGGTCCATATCCGCAACCCACATCAAGCACTGCTGAACCGTCCGGAATATCCATAGCTTCAATGAGAACTCGACTACCGTAATCGATGTCTCCTTTAGAGAACACACCCGCATCACTTGTGAAGCGAAAGCTTTTGCCTCTTAGAACGGTGTCGATGGTACGTCTGTCATGACGCACTTCCGGTTGCTGCGAATAATAATGTTGCGACATCTCTATCCTCCCTTTCCTTAATGTTAATAGTTTGTATTCACACAACCCTACTAACTCTATCAAGCATAAACGCCTCTGATGTCCTTATAAGGACGGTAAGCTTTCAGAGAAATATAAAGATAAAGTATAGTATGAAACTTATACTTTCTTATATTTTTATAAAATAAACCCCTTGAACAAGTTCAAGGGGTTTTCAGTATAGAAGGAATTACTTCACTTCTACAGCTGCGCCTGCTTCTTCCAATTTTGCTTTAGTAGCTTCGGCTTCGTCTTTGCTTACTTTTTCTTTGATTGCTTTTGGTGCGTTGTCTACAAGGTCTTTAGCTTCTTTCAAGCCAAGGCCTGTGATTTCGCGAACGATTTTGATAACGTTGATTTTGGAAGCGCCAGCGCCTGTCAAAATTACGTCAAATTCGGATTGCTCTTCAGCTACTGCTGCTACCGCACCGCCAGCTGCTACTGGAGCTGCTGCTGTTACGCCGAATTCTTCTTCAATTGCTTTAACCAGGTCGTTCAGTTCCAATACGCTCATGCCTTTAATTGCTTCCAAGATTGCTTCTTTACTCATGATTGAACCTCCATTTATAATTTAAATTTGTTTGTGGTATTGATTTATGCTGCAAGAGCCAAAGGCTTACGCGCTTTGTTCTTCTTTTTCAGCAACAGCTTTAACTGCAAGCGCGAAGTTGCGCATTGGAGCTTGAAGTACGCTAAGCAGCATGGACAGCAAACCATCGCGGGATGGAAGCTCAGCCAGTGCTTTCAATTGGTCCGCGTCGATGACACGTCCTTCTACTACGCCGCCTTTCAATTTCAAAGCGTCGTTTTTCTTGGCGAAATCGTTCAAAATTTTAGCTGGAGCTACTGCATCAGTTGTGCTGAATGCGATAGCTGTTGGACCAGTCAAAACTTCATCCAACTCAGTCAACTCAGCCGCAGCAGTTGCGCGACGTAGCAATGTGTTCTTCAGGACTTGAAACTCAACGCCAGCTTCACGAAGTTGCTTACGCAGTTCAGTCACTTGGGAAACGTTCAATCCACGGTAGTCCGCTACAACAGTCGAAAGACTGTTTTGCAGTTTCGCAGTAACAACGTCAACCGCATCCTGTTTTGCTTGAATTACTTTTGCATTTGCCAATGTATACACCTCCTGAAAATTTATGTGTCGGCGTCCTTTCCAAGGAAAGCATCACCGCTCCTACGCAGGCATTAGAAAAGCCTCCGCAGAATCACGAAGGCTTGATAAAACGAAAGTTATACGAGCGAGCTCGTTACTTCTTGTTTCTATCACAACACCTCGGTAGGGAATTAAGCACTAAGGCACCTACTGTCTACGGTAAGCATATTCAAGGTTAAGATTGATACCTTAAGTTTCACAACTGTTATAGATTATCAAAATTGACTCAAAGAGTCAACCCTTATTTATCTGAAGACGGTTGTGTTCACACGAGCGCTAGGACCCATTGTGGAAGAAATCGAGATGCCTTTAAGGTATACACCTTTAGCAGCAGCTGGTTTCGCACGGTTCAAAGCGTCGATAAGAGCTTTAAGGTTATCGTTCAATTGTGCAGCATCAAAGGACACTTTGCCGATTGGCGCGTGAATTTGACCTGCTTTGTCAAGACGATATTCGATTTTACCGGCTTTGATTTCTTGCACAGCCTTGGAAACATCGAATGTAACTGTGCCAGCTTTAGGGTTAGGCATAAGACCTTTACCACCAAGCAGACGACCCAGTTTACCGACTTCACTCATCATATCAGGTGTAGCTACGCAGACATCAAATTCAAACCAGCCTTGTTGAATTTTGTTGATCATGTCTTGATCACCAACAAAATCCGCGCCAGCAGCTTCTGCCTCTTTCGCTTTTTCACCTTTTGCAAATACAAGCACGCGTTGTGTTTTACCAGTGCCGTGAGGCAGGACAACAACACCACGAACTGCTTGGTCTTGTTTACGCGGGTCTACACCCAGACGAACTGCTGCTTCAACGGTTTCGTCGAATTTTGCAGTCGCTGCCTTTTTCACAAGCTCTACAGCTTCTGAAGGCTCGTAAGTCGCTTCGCTGTTGATCAGCTTAGCAGCTTCTTGGTATTTCTTACCATGTTTAGCCATGAAAATGTTCCTCCTTTGTGGTGTTAGCGGAAATTCCTCCCACATACTTGCGGGTCACGAATGACCGATTCTTCGAAAACTACTAGTCTTCGATTGTGATACCCATACTGCGAGCAGTACCTTCAACCATACGCATTGCAGCTTCTACAGATGCAGCGTTAAGGTCTGGCATTTTTGTTTCAGCAATTTCACGAACCGCAGCGCGGCCGATTTTTGCTACTTTTTTCTTGTTTGGTTCGCCGGATCCTTTTTCTACTTTAGCAGCGATGCGAAGCAGAACAGCAGCCGGAGGAGTTTTAGTGATGAACGTAAAGGAACGGTCTTCAAATACTGTAATTTCAACCGGAATGATCAAGCCAGCCTGGTCGGCAGTACGAGCATTAAATTCCTTACAGAATGCCATGATGTTGACACCTGCTTGACCTAACGCCGGACCTACTGGAGGCGCTGGATTCGCTTTCCCTGCAGGAATCTGCAGTTTCACCATTTTAATAACTTTTTTAGCCATGAGTGACACCTCCTTGCAAAAATAGTGGTCTTCGAACGCCAATGGCGCTCTCCCACAAGAAACCCTTAGCTTATGTTATATTTTCTCCACTTGAGTGAAATCCAACTCTAGCGGGGTTTCCCGTCCAAACATGTTCACATGCACTTTGATCTTGCTCTTATCAGCCAAAATTTCTTCCACGGATCCCACAAAATTCGCAAACGGACCAACCATAATACGTACGGATTCCTTGATTTCGAAATCAATCTTCGCTTTAGGTTCAACCATGCCCATATGCTTCAGAATTTGTTCTACCTCTTCCGGAAGCAAAGCTGTTGGTTTAGACCCTGAGCCTGTCGAACCAACAAATCCAGTAACGCCCGGAGTATTGCGGACAACATACCAGGAATCATCAGTCTGAACCATTTCCACCAAAACATAACCCGGGTAAACTTTACGCATAACGGTTTTTTTCTTACCGTCTTTGTTTACGATTTCTTCTTCCATAGGAACAAGAACGCGGAATATTTTGTCTTCCATGCCCATGGACTCAACGCGCTTTTCCAAATTGGCTTTGACCTTATTCTCATACCCAGAATAGGTATGAACGACATACCATCTTTTTTCCATATCAAGCCACCTGGGACCTCTCTAAATAATCGCTTCAATCACAGCGGAAATACCGATGTCCAGAACCCAGAAGTAAATAGCGACAACTACAATTGTACCGAGAACGATCAATGTATAGTTGGTCAATTCTTTACGACTTGGCCAGCGAACTTTTTTGAGTTCACTCCAGCTCTCAGTGAAAAAGGAAAACATAGACTTGAAACTACGTTTCATGCCGACTACACCTCCACAGACTATCTGGTTTCGCGATGAGGAGTTTGCGAGTTACAATACTTGCAAAATTTCTTCATCTCCATGCGGTCGGGGTGATTTCGCTTGTTTTTGGTAGTCGCATAGTTTCTTTGTTTGCAACTTGTACAAGCCAAAGTGATAATTACCCGCATGATGTGCACCTCCCGAGACGTCCTTCTAACAATACAATTAGAAGACGTAAATATTGATCCTAAAAAAAGCCGCGAATTTAGGCCTACCTAAAACACTTTAGCATAATGTCAAGGTCTGTGTCAACGAAAGAATTCCGTTCTGCACTGGGTAATTTCGGGTGTTATAGTCATATGGCCGTACCCTGTCCTTGGGTCTATCTCTTCCTCACACTTCGCTGTCTTCCTTATCATTATGGGGCATTCCGACTGTGTATAAACCTACCCTCAACGGCAACGACTAAAATCGACTCAAATAGAAATTTATGGTGTTAGCTCTTAATTCTACCTAAGCAATTTCATGAGACTAAAAAAAAGAACTCGATGTACGAGCCCTCTTGTGTTCATTATATCATTAATTGTCACGCACTTCTAGATATCTTTCTAATTTCCGCTTTACTCGTTGTAAAGCGTTGTCAATAGATTTTACATGTCGCTTCAGATCTTCAGCAATTTCCTGATAAGATCGTCCGTCTAAATACAACATCAGAACCTTACGCTCTAGGTCACTTAAAATCTCCGCCATCTTATCTTCAAGTCCAATGAATTCTTCTTGATTGATAATTAACTCTTCTGGATCTAGTACCTGAGTTCCACAAATGACATCCATAAGCGTCCGGTCGGAATCTTCATCATAAATGGGCTTATCCAAAGAAACATAAGAATTGAGCGGAATATGCTTCTGACGCGTGGCCGTCTTAATAGCGGTTATAATCTGACGTGTTATGCAGAGCTCAGCAAAAGCCTTGAATGAAGAGAGCTTGTCACCTTTAAAGTCACGAATAGCCTTATATAGACCAATCATTCCTTCTTGAACAATATCTTCACGATCTGCCCCGATCAAGAAATAAGAGCGGGCTTTAGCACGTACAAAATTACGGTATTTATTAATTAAGTGTTCCAATGCGCCACTGTCGCCACCACGGAAAGCCTCGACAATATCTTCATCACTTATGAAATCATACTCGGATAGCATTATTTCCTTGAGGTCGACACTCACCAAGAATCCCCCCGGCTGCAACGCAAGACACATCGTTACTTCGCGAAATATAGGATCAGTATATATTATGTTACCTTACACCGTCAACCGGATTTGTCCAAAAACAATCTGGAATAGCATAAAATGGAATAAAAATATTACCTAAATCTTTCCTATTGTCACTGCCTACGCCAATTTTCCAGTTTACTCCGCACATCAGGAGGCAGTTTGTCTTCCAAAGAATGACGTGTAGAACTGATACTTCCCGGTTCGATAGCTTTTTTAACTTGTTTCTGGTTCTCTTCAATTTCTAGGTGCAATTCTCTTGCAGAAATCCGCAGTGCACCTTGGGCGAAAATAATATGTTGCTCCACAAAGTCACTCGTTGCAACATAGATTTGCCGACGTCGGTTGCTAAATTCTCCAACCAATCGCTCGATGCATTCATCTGCGGTTTCTTTTTCCTTGGTGAAAAACACCTGGACTTTGCCCTGGACAAATGACCGACCCAATCCTGGAACGCGATATGCATCAAACACAGCAATAACTCGTCGTCCTGAGTAAGCCTGATAATCAGCCAGCAAATCCATCAAGCGGTCGCGTGCTTCCTGCATACCAATCTGGGACAGTGCCGCAAGTTCCGGCCAGCCACCGATCATATTGTACCCGTCCACAAGCAGCACATCGCGCCAGTCGGCCATAGTTATCCCTGCTGTTGCCGAAGGCGTACCACTTCATACATAATGACTCCTGCGGCAACAGAGGCATTTAATGAATTGATCTTTCCGGCCATCGGCAGCTTAAGTAATACATCACATTTTTCACGAATCAGGCGTCCCATCCCTTTATTCTCATTACCGATTACAACAGCTACCGGTCCTGTGAAAATATTGGATCCAAACAGATTCTGATCTGTATCCACATCCGTACCTACTACCCAGACTCCCTGCTCTTTCAGACGATCAATGGTCTGACCTAGGTTAGTGACCCGCGCAACCGGAACATATTCCACGGCGCCCGCCGATGTTTTGGAGACGGTAGCAGTAATCTGAGCCGAACGACGTTTAGGTACAATTACCCCATGCACTCCAGTACAATCTGCTGTCCGCAGAATGGACCCCAGGTTATGCGGATCTTCGATCTCATCCAGCAAAATCAAGAATGCAGGCTCTCCTTTGGCTTCAGCTGCAGCCAGCAGATCATCTACCTCGACATAGGCAAAAGGTGCGGCTTGAGCAACTACCCCCTGATGTTGAACTCCAGGAGCAAGTTGATCCAGCTTACGCTTGTCCACATGCTGAATGACAATCCCCGCTTTACGTGCTTCAGCGACGATTGGTGCGGTCAGATGCTTCTGAGCCGTTTCTGCAATCCATATTTTATTTAATGTACGACCCGCACGAAGCGCCTCAAGCACTGAATGCTTCCCAGCCAATATTTCCTCTTCTGTCTTCAAATCTTCTTCCATGTTCACTTCTCCTATTCTCTATTTCGCAAAAGCCTTATCACGCCTGTTTCAACATAAACTGTATGCCACTGTTCACAATTTCTTGTATTCTCTCCTGTTGACCTGTGTAGTATAAGTAACCTATCAGACACTCAAAAGCAGTAGCATGACGGTATTCAAGCACATCTGCATTCTTAGGAATACTTCCCGATTTAGCATTTCTCCCCTGACGGGCGACATCTTTTTCCTCTTCTGTGAGACTTGGCTCCAAAAATCCAAGAATTGCACTCTGCGCCTTAGCGGAAACAAGTCCTGTAGCAGAGCGATGCAAATGGTTTGGGCGCAAATTCGGAAGAGATACTAAATACTGGCGAACTGACACTTCGTAAATGGCATCTCCTACATAGGCAAGCACAATTGGTGAGAGGAGTCGCGCAGGTTTGGAAGGCTCGTAAGGAAACCACCCGTTCTGAAACTTGCGTTCCTCACTCATTTCCGCCGCCACCGCATTCCTTGTGGAGTATCCTCAAGCAATATGCCCAAGCGGCCTAATTCATCACGGATCTCATCGGACCGGCTCCAGTTCTTATTCTTACGTGCTTCAACCCGCTCTGCGATCAATCGTTCAACTTCTTCACTCGCGATTTCTTCTTCTTCATGCTCAGGTGTCAGACGCAGCACAGCATTCATTTCCCCAAAAGCTTGCAATAGCGCAGCAAAATCAGCTGGGGCTGCCTCACTATTCGCAAGGGTATGGTTTGCAAGACTCACCCAATCAAACATAGCGGTGATCGCATCAGGGGTATTAAAGTCATCCTGCATTCTAGCATGAAAATTGGCCACAATAGCAGATAACTTATCATTAATCTCTAAGCCGACCTCACCCTGAGCACCTTCAGCAGCAAGTTCAAGACGATGCTTAACGTTACTTTCTGCAAGTGAGATACGTTCTACGCTCTTTTCAGCTGAAGTCATGGAATCCACCGAGAAGTTCAACGGATTACGATAATGGGTCGATAGCATGAAATAACGAATAGTCCCAGCTTTAAATTGCCCACGGATATCTTTCACAAGCCAACCGTTACCCAATGATTTCGACATTTTTTCATCACCGATGTTGATAAATCCATTATGCATCCAGTAATTAGAGAGTGGCTTACCCGTCAGAGCTTCTGTCTGAGCGCATTCGCATTCATGATGCGGGAACTGCAAATCTTGTCCACCCCCGTGGATGTCCATCGTATCCCCCAAGAACTCTCTTGCCATGGCCGAGCATTCAATATGCCAGCCTGGGCGTCCATTTCCCCATGGGCTCTGCCAGTACACTTCACCTGGTTTTGCTGCTTTCCACAGCACAAAGTCCTCAGGTTTCTCTTTCCGTGAGTCTACCTCCACGCGAATACCAAACTGTAATTCATCTAGATTCTGACGGGACAGCTTACCATAGTCTTCAAATTTGGAAGTACGGTAGTATACATCGCCACCACTCTCGTAGGCATACCCTTTTTCCTCGAGCTCTTTAATGAATCCAATGATCAGCTCCATGCTTTCTGTTACCCGCGGATTCAATGTTGCCGGTTTTACTCCAAGCCCTTCAAGATCCTCACGATAAGCATTAATGAAAATCTCAGCAACCTCTGCTACTGAAGTGTTCATTTCTTCTGCTTTGCGTATCAGTTTATCATCTACATCTGTGAAGTTCGTAACATACCGTACCTCATTGCCGAGTTGCTCCAAATAATTCCGGACCATATCAAAAACAATAATAGGTCTAGCATTTCCGATATGCATATATCCATAAACGGTTGGACCACATACATACATTTTCACTTTGCCCGACTCTTGGGGCACAAACTGCTCCTTGCTGCGTGTCATTGTGTTGTAAATTTGTAAAGCCATTCTATTCCAACCCTTTCTGTTGTCCCGATTCCATAAGTACCGGATATGCTTAAATTTCGTAATCACCAATGTACTGCTGAGTTTCGACTAGCCGCTGCGCGGTCTTTTGCTTATCTTCTTCGCCAAGCTTCTCTCTGATCTCTTCGATCTCTTTTTGCAGAAAGCGAAGGGAATCTACAAGCGGGTCTGGCATCTTGGTATGATCCAGGCGATCGGATACACGTTCACCGTTACGTTTTACTACACGGCCCGGATTTCCTACTACTGTACTGTTATTTGGAACTTCACGCAGCACAACCGCATTCGAACCTATATTTGAATTGTCGCCGATACGAAACGATCCTAATACCTTCGCACCAGAACCAATAACTACATTGTTGCCAACTGTGGGATGGCGCTTACCTTTTTCTTTCCCTGTCCCCCCAAGTGTAACACCTTGATAGATAATAACATCATCACCGATTTCACAGGTTTCTCCAATAACAATTCCCATACCATGGTCGATAAACAGCCTATTTCCGATGACAGCTCCGGGATGGATTTCAACACCGGTCATAAATCTGCTAAACTGCGAGACCATACGGGCCATTGTATACCAGCGGCGTTTGAAAAAAGAATGGGCAATCCGGTGACCCCAAATGGCGTGCAACCCTGCATATGTGAAGACAACCTCGAACCAGCTGCGGGCAGCGGGATCGTTATCAAATACCGCCCGAATGTCCGACTTAATATGCTTAAACATCACGGTTCCTCTCTTCTTGACTCCCCCATCTCCCGTTTACAGGTACACAAGGAAGGTATTGTCTCCAATCCATCATTCTTATCATACATATGCTGTGGGTGTTTGCTTGGTTTGTTATATTAGAAAAGATACCTTGAAACAAAAAAAGCCCCTGCAGCATAAAGCTGCAGAGACGTTTAACCGCGGTTCCACTCTGCTTGAACGAATCAAACAGACTGCTGTTGTTACCATCGGCAGAGTTCCTTCGTTCCACTTGGCATCATTAACGGCGATGTACCCGGCGCGATCTAACGAGCCTTTAGGATCGTTCAACCGTGCAGCTCACAGGCGCATGTTCTGCCCCGGACAAATGAATAACTCCCAGCCCGAAAGGGTATCCCTTTCTCGGTTATTCTCTCTGGCAATTGCCTTTATGGACGTACTTCTCCTGATCACAGCTATTATCATATGGTTCTATCTTAGCGTAAAAGATAAGGGACTGACAAGAGCCTTAATGATAAGTAATACTACCTTAAGCTCCTTTAATTTGTGATTTCAAACGTTCGATGACACGGTTTTGGCCGAGCAAAGCAATCGTTATATTAAGATCACGTCCGTGCGTTTGTCCGGTCAAAGCCACACGTATCGGCATAAAGAGCGCTTTGCCTTTGTGCCCTGTTTCTTTCTGCACTTCCTTGATCAGTACAGCCATATTACTAGCACTGAAATCCTGACAAGCTTCAACCTTAGCTAGGAAAGCAGACAAGACTTCAGGCACTTGGCTTTCCGCCAGAACCTGCGCCGCTTCTGTTTCTAACTCCAGATGGCTGCGGAAGAATAGTTCAGATAGCTCTACGATATCGGAGGCAGAGTTCATCTGCTCTTGATACAGTGCTACAAGGCTTTCTGCCCATGCCTGCTGCTCATCATTCAGCTCAGCCGGTATTTTCCCCGCTTTTTGCAGATGTGGAATCGCTAATGCCGAGATCCGTTTAGGATCAGCATGCTTAATATAGTGATTATTTAGATGCGCCAGCTTGTGCTTATCGAATACAGCCGGACTTTTGGACAAACGGTCCGCATCAAAAATAGAAATAAGTTCTTCTTTACTGAAGATCTCCTCTTCTCCCTCTGGCGACCAGCCCAGTAGAGAAATGAAGTTAACCAAAGCCTCAGGCAAGTAACCCAATTCATCATATTGCTCAATAAATGTAATTACAGATTGATCCCGCTTGCTAAGCTTCTTATGGTTGTCACCGACAATCAGTGTCATATGACCAAATATTGGGGGTTTCCATCCAAGAGCCTCATAGATCATAAGCTGACGTGGTGTGTTGGAAATATGATCTTCCCCACGTAGTACATGGGTGATAGCCATCAAATAATCATCAACAGCTACCGCAAAGTTATAGGTCGGAATTCCGTCCTTCTTCACGATAACAAAATCACCCATTTCTTTCGTATCAAAAGAAATAGTACCTTTTACGATATCATCGAACGTGTACGTACGATCTTCTGGTACACGGAAGCGAATGCTAGCTACTCGTCCCTCAGCTTCAAAGGCAAGGCGTTGTTCTTCCGTCAAATCACGGTGTTTGCCGGAATAACGAGGGGTTTCTCCACGTGCAGACTGTTCTTCACGTTCTGCTTCCAGTTCTTCCTCTGTGCAGTAGCAGCGGTAAGCCAAACCTTTATCCAGCAAATCCTGCCAATATACACGATATAGGTCAAGACGTTCAGTCTGGCGGTAAGGTCCGTACTCTCCGCCAACATCAACACTCTCATCCCAATCCATGCCTAACCATTTCAAATACTTAAGCTGGCTCTCTTCGCCGCCTGCGACATTGCGCTTCACGTCTGTATCTTCAATTCTGATAATGAATTTACCGCCTTTATTACGGGCGAACAGATAGTTAAACAGCGCCGTTCTGGCGTTACCTATATGTAAATGTCCCGTAGGGCTCGGTGCGTAACGCACCCGGACTTGATCCGTCATTATATTCCCTCCGCTTCATATGGTTAAAACTTAGATTTGCTACTTAGACCATCTCAAGATGATATCACATCTTGGAGTAGACAGACAATAGATTGTGCGGCAATTCCTTCACCACGACCGGCAAAACCAAGCTGTTCAGTAGTCGTAGCTTTAACGTTCACCTTGGACGGGTCCGCGTGAAGCGCACGAGCGATAATCTCCGTCATTTGTGGAATGTATGGCGCCATCTTTGGTTTTTGGGCAATAATCGTTGAATCGATATTTCCAAGCTTATAACCTCGCTCGATAGCAAGTGCCCACACTTGTTCTAATAATTTCAAGCTATCCGCGTCCTTAAACGCTGGATCTGTGTCCGGAAAATGTCTGCCAATATCACCAAGTCCTAGTGCGCCTAGAATCGCGTCACTTACTGCGTGCAGCAGCACATCGGCATCGGAATGTCCTATTAATCCTTTTTCATAAGGAATCGTAACGCCTCCAATAATACAAGGCCTTCCCTCAACCAGTTGATGTACGTCAAATCCTTGTCCTACAGCGATCATGATTGTCCCTCTCCCCTGTTTCTTTCTGTGAATTCTGCAAAATCCAAATCATCTGGCGTCGTAATCTTAATATTTCTGTAGCTTCCCTCTACCACAGAAACCGGAATACCAGCACGCTCTGCCAAGCTGGAATCATCAGTACCTAGAAATCCATCCCGCTCCGCGGCCGCATAGGCATCCAGCAATTCAGAAAGACGAAAAGTCTGCGGGGTTTGAATCGCCCACAGACTTCGCCGATCCGGCGTAGACAGTACTTTGCCTTCGTTATCTACCTGTTTGATCGTATCTTTGACTGGTACAGCAAGAACTGAAGCACCGATCTGCTTCGCTCGCTCGTAACATGCCTCAATTTCATTCGGCTGCACAAACGGACGAACACCATCATGTACCATTACCCACTGTGTCGTAAGTTTCAACAATCCTTTATGTACGGAATGCTGACGCTCAGATCCACCAGGCACTATAGCCTTAACCTTGTCCAGCTTATAGAGCTGTATCCATTCCCGGCAGCGCTCAATATCTTCCTTACCGGTTACGAGCACGATTTCAGAAATCAATTCGTGCTGCTGAAATACTTCCAGCGTATGAACGATGATTGGTTTACCCTGCAGTAACAGATATTGCTTGCTCTCTACAGTCCCCATTCGCGTTCCTCTGCCTGCCGCCACAATGACGACGCCCACACCGTTTGACATTACTCAGGCTCCTGTCTTTCACGTATATTCCCATCATAACGTGTTTGGCGGGCATTTCCAACCCATAGGACATTTGCCGTGCACTTTATCTACGCTTATTGTGCTTTTTCCAAGAGCTTTGGCTTCGCAAATATCATCCGTCCAGCTGAAGTTTGAAGCACACTCGTGACGAGTACCTCCATCGTAGTTCCGATATATTCCCGTCCGCCTTCCACAACGATCATTGTTCCATCGTCTAAATAGGCTACGCCTTGTCCATGCTCTTTGCCATCCTTAATGACCTGAACTACGATTTCCTCACCAGGCAACACTACGGGCTTCACGGCATTCGCAAGATCATTAATATTCAGGACTGAGACTCCTTGTAATTCGCAAACCTTATTCAAGTTAAAGTCATTGGTAACTACTTTACCTCGCAGTACCTTCGCTAACTTCACCAGCTTACTATCCACCTCAGAGATCTCTTCAAAATCTCCCTCGTAAATTAATACCTTCACATCGAGCTCTTTTTGAATTTTATTGAGAATATCAAGTCCTCGCCGTCCGCGATTCCGTTTCAGTAGATCGGAAGAATCTGCGATATGCTGGAGCTCCTCAAGTACGAATTCCGGTATGACTATCGTGCCCTCAATAAATCCGGTTTTGCAAATGTCGGCGATCCGACCATCAATAATAACGCTTGTATCGAGGATTTTATGCTCCTCCAGGCCTCTACCTTCCGGCTCAGCCGCTTGTCCCCAGCGTCCAGTTGTCCAAAGTGCAGCTAGTTCCTCTTTTTTCTCCAGACCGATCCGCAGTCCCATATATCCAAAAGCTAACGTAACGGGTACCTGCAGCAACTGCCCAGCTTTACCAAGCCAAATCATCGCAGGATATAACAGAAGAGATAGCAAAAGCCCCCCTGTAAGTCCAGCTGCACCTGCAGCCAATTCATTCATTGGTATACGCGAACAGTACAGAACCGCCTCCCGCAGTTTTGAACCTCCCCATTCCGCGCATAAAGACCCCGCAAACAAAAAAATAATGGCACCCAGCACCGTAAATAAAATGCTTCCCTCTACAGGTAAACTTTCACTTAGCTTTTCCATCCCCTTGGGGAATCCTTTTTCAAGCGCATGGTATAGCGAAAAACCAGACCAAGCACCACATATTAAAGCAAAAGACAATATCACTTTTTTCCACATAACCTAACGCACCTCCTTTTTATTCATCCTTGAATGATCTATACCTCACCAGTATGTTCCAATTTTCAAGACGATAAACTCGGGGTAGCGCTGGAATTGCAAAAAGGCTTTGCCACCCCCTAAGGACGACAAAGCCTCTAGCCAAAATTATATTAGTTCAACCTTACTACAAGACTGCTTTAACCGTTCTTCGAGTGATACACTTTATCTTCAGAACGTCTTCTACGACGGTGACGGCGTCTGGCTGTCAATCGATCGATGTTTTGTTTAAAACCATATAACGCGTAAATCCCAAGTAAGACGAAGATTAGCTTAGCAATTTGTTCAGGGAACACAACAGCTACAGCCACGGCAACAACAATGACTAGTGGCGCTCCGACAACCACTTTCTTAGGTAATCCAACCTTCTTGAAATTAGGATATTTAACAGTGCTGACCATCAAATACGATAAGAGCAATGTAGCCACGATCATAAATGGAGCAGAAACATCTTTATTAAAAAGAGCTAGTGTGGCAAGTACACCACCAGCAGCAGGAATTGGCAATCCGATGAAATAACCAGGAACCCCTGGAAGAACATTAAAGCGAGCAAGGCGCAATGCACCAAACACCGGGAAAATTGCAGTTACTGTCCAGGCTAATGCAGAATTTAAATCATGCAGGCTTGAGACGTACATAATAACAGCCGGTGCTACTCCAAAAGAAACGACATCAGACAAAGAGTCCAATTCTTTACCAAATTCACTCTCACATTTAAGTGCACGAGCAACTCGGCCATCCAATCCGTCTAACAGCATAGCAATAATAACCATGATAGCGGCCATGCTAACTTTACCGTCAAACGCCATCATGATACCAAACATTCCGAGCATCAAGTTACCTATCGTAAAAAGACTCGGAATTGATTTTTGTATCATTTCTTCACCTCAATTTTCTCACATTGGCCTTAAACAGCTCCAATATTACGTGATTGTATGTTATTTACATTTGCCTGTCAATAAGAACTTGCTTCTGTAAACGTTTGAGCCCATCCTGAATATTACGAGCCCGCACCTCCCCAATTCCGTCCACTTCATCCAGTTCAGCTATGGTTGCAGACATCAAATTAGGCAGCATTTCAAACCGCTCCACCAGATTATGAATGATCACATTTGGAAGCCGCGGAATCTTGTTAAGCAGACGATATCCACGCGGAGTAACCACCTCTTCGGAAGAAATTGCCGTAGAAGAGTAGCCCAGCAATCGAGCAATATGGTTGTCATCCATTAGGTCATCATCACTAATACGTTTGAGGCCGGCAATAATTTCACGAATTTTATCTTCTTGCTCTTCCTTAGCATAGTCTCTGTATAAGAGCCATGCTTCTTCCTCTGTATTTCCAACCAGTTCTTCCATCTGCATGCTGATTAAGCGCCCTTCGTTGCCTAATTCATTTATATATCGTTTAATCTCCATTTTTATGCGTAGAACCATTTCTACCCGCTGAATCACTCCGACCACTTCGGCCACGGTTACGATTCCCTCATACTCCGAAGCAGATAAATTCGTCAGTCCTTGTGTAAGAACCGCTTTGTACTTTTCGAGGGTCTGAATCGCTTGATTAGCTTTAGCCAAAATAGCTCCGATTTCTTTTAATGCATATCGAATGGAACCTTGATACAGGGTAATGATATTGCGGCGCTGTGAAATAGAAACAACCAGTTTACCTGTTTGCTTCGCTACGCGCTCGGCGGTCCGGTGACGAATGCCTGTCTCGATTGAAGAGATGGACGAATCCGGAATTAGCTGTGTATTTGCATACAAAATGCGTTTCAAATCCTCGCTAAGAATAATGGCACCGTCCATTTTGGCGAGCTCATATAAATAATTGGGCGAAAAATCGCAGTTAATGGAGAATCCTCCATCCACTACCTCCATCACCTCAGGACTATATCCAACGACGATTAGTGCTCCCGTCTTAGCGCGCAGCACATTCTCAAGACCTTCCCGAAAGGGTGTCCCCGGTGCCGCCAGTCTGAGCAGATCATTCATATTCTCTAATTGGTTATATTCTTTCATAATCCCTGTGCCCCCTAATCTAACGCGACCGATAGTGCATCTGCTACGGTACTGACGCCAATAATCTGGATATCTTGCGGGTGCTTCCAGCCCTTCAAACTTTTCTCTGGCATGATCACCCGCCGGAAGCCTAGCTTCGCGGCCTCCTTCACACGCATTTCCGCGCGTGAAACACCTCTTACTTCACCTGTAAGTCCTACTTCACCGAAGAAAACATCGTAAGGTTTTGTTGAAATATCACGAAAGCTGGAAGCGATACTAACAGCTACTGCTAAATCAATCGCCGGTTCATCCAGCTTCACTCCTCCAGCAACATTAAGGTATGCATCCTGATTTTGCAGGAACATGCCCATCCGCTTCTCAAGTACAGCGATAATGAGTGCCATCCGCTGGTGATCCATACCTGTGCACACCCGGCGTGGGGAGGGGAAATGAGTGGCAGCGATAAGAGCCTGAAGCTCAACAAGCACCGGTCTAGTCCCTTCCATACTAGCCACGACTGTAGATCCGGCTACGCCGAGTGGACGCTCCGATAAGAAGAGCTCCGATGGATTTTCTACTTCTGTTAGACCCACTTCACCCATTTCGAAAATGCCGATTTCATTCGTTGAACCGAAGCGGTTCTTTACAGCCCGCAGGAGTCTATACGTATGATGCCGCTCTCCCTCAAAATACAGCACACAATCCACCATATGTTCAAGCATCCGTGGGCCTGCAATAGCGCCTTCCTTGGTGACATGCCCAACGAGAACTGTAGCAATCCCCCGAATCTTAGCGATACGCATAAATCTTGTCGTACATTCCCGAACCTGGGTCACACTGCCTGGCGCACTAGTTACTTCTGGCATAAATACAGTCTGAATCGAATCGATAACAAGAAATTGCGGCTGAATTTGTTCAATCGCTTCTTCTATGCTTTCCATATTCGTCTCACATAGTACATATAGCTCAGCTGACAACGCACCGAGGCGATCCGCACGTAGTTTAGTTTGCCTTACCGATTCTTCGCCCGAAATGTACAGCACTCGCAATCCCTGAGTTGTCAGAGCATGCGACGTCTGTAATAAGAGCGTAGATTTACCGATTCCTGGGTCTCCCCCTACTAGTACCAGCGATCCTGGTACGATCCCCCCACCGAGAACACGGTTAAGCTCACCTATACCTGTCAGTATGCGCGGTTCCTTGTCACTTTCTATACTTATGATCGATTGTGCCTTTTCTTTACTATGAAAAATAGGGGCATTCATTCCCTGTGTTTTGACTACGCTTTCCGTTTCCTCCACCATGGAGTTCCAAGCTTGGCACCCGGGACATTTTCCGAACCATTTTGGCGATTCGTATCCACAATCGGTGCAAAAAAATTTAGTTTTTGGTTTAGCCATTTGTTCTCCTTACGGTCCGAACTTTTAAATTGCGGATATTTTCTTCTAATGAAAGTTTACCATTTCTGCCCCTTTAACGAAAGGTCATTCGGAATTTGTACTAAATGTATATTTTTAAGTGATAAATTTATATTAAAAAAGCCTCCGCCCCTCTATAAACTGAGGAGCGGAAGCTTTTTTAATTCCGTTTTTTTATTCGGATTCTACTTCTTTTTCAAGCAATGGCGCTACAGGAGCATCCACTTTATTCACTACAAGTTCTCCGCCAACTTCATCAATGTTGAGCGAATCACCCTTTTGGATATTTCCTCGGAGCAATTCCTCGGAAAGACGGTCTTCAATATGCTTCTGAATCGCACGACGTAATGGACGTGCACCAAAGGCTGGGTCGTAACCTTCCTTAGCCAGGAAAGCCTTCGCCGCATCCGTGAGAACGAAATCAACATCATATTCACGCAGCCGCTTGCGCAACTCATCAGACATCAATGTAACGATTTCAGCAATATGCTTCTCATCGAGGGAATGGAAGACGATGATTTCGTCAATCCGGTTCAAGAACTCAGGACGGAAGCTCTTCTTAAGCTCTTCCATAACCTTGCCCTTCATATTACCGTATTCTGCTCCAGCATCTTGCACAGCTGTGAATCCAAGTGTCGAATTCTTCTTGATCGCTTGTGCGCCTACGTTAGAAGTCAGAATAATTAATGTATTACGGAAATCGACTACCCGTCCTTTAGAGTCAGTTAAACGACCATCTTCAAGAACTTGCAGCAGAATGTTGAATACTTCTGGGTGCGCTTTTTCAATTTCATCAAGCAGCACTACAGAATAAGGTTTACGGCGTACCTTCTCAGTTAATTGGCCACCTTCTTCATAGCCAACATATCCAGGAGGGGCTCCGACTAAGCGGGACGTGGAGTGCTTCTCCATGTATTCCGACATATCAATACGAATGACCGCATTCTCATCGCCGAACATGGCTTCAGCCAATGCACGAGCCAACTCAGTTTTACCTACACCAGTAGGACCGAGGAAGATAAAGGAACCCATTGGACGTTTCGGATCTTTAAGACCCGCACGCGCACGGCGTAGTGCCCGGCTAACTGCCTTAACAGCTTCGTCCTGACCGATCACTCGTTCATGCAGTAAAGCCTCCATGTTAAGTAGACGGTCGGTCTCCTCTTCCTTCAGCTTGCTTACAGGTATACCCGTCCAGCTAGCTACAACCTGTGCGATGTCTTCAGGTGTAACCTCTGAATCCGTGCGACCCTGTTTTTCTTTCCATTGATTCTTAGTCGTATCAAGCTCTTCACGGATTTTTTGCTCTGTATCACGCAAGGCCGCCGCTTTTTCAAACTCTTGACTCTGCACTGCGGAATCCTTCTCCTTACGGATATCATCCAAGCGCATTTCAAGTTCCTTCAGATTTGGCGGGATGGTGTAAGAGTGAAGCCTTACTTTAGATCCTGCTTCATCGATAAGGTCAATCGCTTTATCTGGCAGGAAACGATCCGGGATGTAACGATCGGACAACTTCACTGCTTCCACTATAGCTTCATCCGTAATCTTCACACGGTGATGCGCTTCATAACGATCGCGAAGTCCGAACAGAATTTGGACTGCTTCTTCTGGAGATGGCTGATCCACCGTAATCGGTTGGAAACGACGCTCTAATGCTGCATCTTTTTCAATATATTTACGATATTCGTCAAGCGTAGTCGCACCAATGCACTGAAGTTCTCCACGGGCTAAAGCCGGCTTCAGAATGTTAGATGCGTCAATCGCACCTTCCGCGCCACCAGCACCGATCAGCGTATGAAGCTCATCGATAAAGAGCACGATATTACCTGCTTGACGAATCTCATCCATAATTTTCTTGAGGCGGTCTTCAAACTCACCGCGATATTTTGTTCCAGCCACTACTGAGCCCATGTCGAGCGTCATGACGCGTTTGTCGCGAAGTGTTTCTGGGATTTCATTATTGATAATCTTTTGTGCAAGTCCTTCAGCGATAGCTGTTTTACCAACACCAGGTTCACCGATCAGTACCGGGTTATTCTTAGTCCGGCGACTCAGTACCTGAATAACACGTTCAATTTCTTTACTACGGCCGATAACTGGATCTAGATTGCCCTCCTTAGCATAGGCGGTCAAATCGCGCGCAAGACCATCTAGGGTCGGTGTGCTGACGTTAGCCGGAGTCCCGCTATGACTAGAGGCAGCCTCGCTGCTTCCTAGGAGCTGAAGAACTTGTTGACGAGCTTTGTTCAAGCTGATGCCGAGGTTATTAAGCACACGAGCCGCGACACCTTCCCCTTCACGGATAAGTCCAAGCAAAATATGCTCAGTGCCAACATACGTATGACCCAATTTGCGGGCTTCGTCCATCGACAGCTCAATCACTTTTTTAGCGCGAGGAGTATAAGCAATGTTCGTAGGCTGTTCTTGACCTCTGCCAATCAGTGTCTCCACTTCGTCCTGGATTTTTTCAAGACCTAGCCCTAAAGCTATTAATGCCTTAGCAGCAATGCCGTCTCCTTCACGAATAAGTCCGAGCAAAATATGTTCTGTACCAATATTGTTGTGTCCTAAACGAACAGCTTCTTCCTGCGCCAGCGCTAGCACTTTTTGTGCGCGTTCCGTAAATCTTCCAAACATCATATCTCCTGCACCTCCATGAATAATAAATATCTATATTAATGTTGTGTTCCCAGTGTTTCTCGGAGCAGTTTTGCCCGATACATATCTCGTTCAGTAGCGTTCAGCTCATCGCCGAACATCTTTTGCAGAAATCCTGGCTGTGTCTTAACGTTAAGTTCATTAAGCACTGAAATCGAAAGACCTTCCAGAATGCCAAGGTCAACCCCAAGTCTCACATCAGATAGGCGTTGAGCAGATTCTTTAAGCTCCATAAGAGCTGCATAACATAAAATTCCGTAAGAACGCTTCACTCGGTCTGTTATTCTCAGGGCGGAATCAACAAGCAACCGTTCACGTGCATTTCGCTCATGCTCAATAATCTGGGTAACTACACTGTGAAGGTTCTCTATAATTTCACTTTCCGTTTGACCGAGGGTGATTTGATTAGAAATTTGAAAGATGTTCCCTACTGCTTCGCTACCCTCACCGTAAATTCCTCTTACAGTCAATCCCACTTGGTTCACTGCAGACAATATGCGATTGATCTGATGAGTCATTACAAGCGCTGGTAGATGCAGCATTACCGAGGCACGAAGCCCAGTACCAACATTGGTGGGACAACTAGTCAAATATCCTCTTTTATCATCAAAAGCGTAATTAACAGCTGCCTCGAATATGTCATCGATCGCCGTCGCACGTTCCCATGCTTCTCTGACCTGAAGACCAGGAAACAGACATTGGATTCGCAGATGGTCCTCTTCGTTAATCATGATACTGACCGACTCATCTTCATTTAATAAGACAGCCGCACTGCGCGAATCATTAGCCAAGTTAGGACTGATTAGATGCTTCTCAACCAGTACCTTTTTGTCCAGTTCATTCACTTCATCAAGCTTTAGGAGTTGAAAAGATCCGAAATCTGCAGCTGCTTCCTCATGAAACACAGGAGCCAGTAGCTCTAATACTTCTTCCGATTGCTCTAAGGAAGCCAGCATTGGGAACGGAAGATGCTCTAGATTACGGGCAATACGCATACGACTGCTAATTACAATCTCGGAGTGACTACCTCCAGAACGCATCCAATCACTAAGCGCTTGTTCAGTAAATCGGAGACTTGACATGTCATATCCCCCCTATATATCAAAGACTTTACTCTTGTGCTATTTCTTTTTCAAGTTTACGAATCTGATCTCGCAGCTCCGCTGCTTTCTCGAATTCTTCTTGTGTAATACTTTGCTGTAATTCCTGCTTGAGTTCATCAATTTGGCGTCTAAACACAATCTGAGCTCCTGCACGTTTCGGAATCTTACCTACATGTGAAGTACTGCCGTGCACTCGCTTAAAAAGCGGGTCCAGTGCGCTGTTAAAATATTCATAACAGGAGCTACAGCCAAAACGGCCTAATTTGCTAAACTGGGAGTAAGTCATCCCACAATTCTCACATTGCAGACTCTGCGTTGTCTTCGTTGCAGCCGACTTCTCCTTGCCGGCACCTTCAAGATCAAGCAGACCTGAGAGCAGACTGTGAATAGAGAATCCTCCAGCCGTTCCGGGAATGAGTTCACCCTTCTCCCGTGCACAGCTCTCGCAGATATGAAACTCCGTCTTCTCTCCATTCACGATCTTAGTGAAGTGGAGTGTTGCCGGCTTGACGCCACATTCCTGGCATTGCATAAGCGAAAGCCCCTCCCTTATGGTTGACAATTATTTGCCTAACAAAGAGATTAACATCGCCTTCATAATCTTGGCACGAATCTCATCCCGGTATGGAATCTTAACCGTTAGGCATTCCCGAGAAACAGCAGCGCGCATAAGGCACGCTTCACGCTTACTTAGAAAACCAGCTTCCTCCAGCTGATAAATCAGCCCTTCAGCAGCGTTCTGATCAATCCCGCCACCTATAGTATGGTTTAAATGGGCATGCAGTGCCACGTTTGGTGGTAATTCAAAACGTTGAATACGAATATATCCCCCGCCACCACGCTTACTTTCCACCACATAACCTTTTTCCAGAGTAAAGCGTGTACTGATGACATAATTGATCTGTGACGGTACGCATGAGAACTGGTCCGCCAGGTCATTTCGCTGGATTTCCACCGTACCTTCGGGACTTTCATGCAAAATATTCTTCAGATATTGTTCGATAATATCAGAGATATTGCGCATCACTCATCCTCCAGTGCTTAAATCTTTATAATACCGATTGCAACTTGCATTCATAATGACAATGGTCTTTAATTGAACTTAAACATTTGTGGATAATCCCACGTGTTCAAAGGATCGGATCGCTGTCATTAAGCTTCGTTGACTTTGACTTTCTTTGACTTTTTAATATTATAACATATTCTGTGCTAATTCCAAGTGGATTCTCTTATTTTTCACTTTTTTCAGCGAATGTATTCGGAAATAAAGAACTCTCCCAACTTCTTTCGAAGGGGAGAGCCTAATTTTTGTCAAGAATAAACGCCTTCGGTATCCTTATTAGGACGATAAGCGTTTATGCGAGAAATATAAGGATAATGTATAGCGTGAAACTTATACTTTCTTATATTTTTAAAAATGATCAAATAAAGCTGTCTGTGCTTGTGGAATAATTTCTTCAAACCATTCCAGTGCTGCTGCGTGGCCAGAGACACTTCCATAACGAGCCATCTCTGTTGGTCGTTTGTATCCAAGCATCAAGGCCGTCAAAGTGCCTATATCACAGCTCAAGTCTGCTTCCGCCCGTTCCCCTTCCACTCGTGTCAAAGTAGCCGAGCCCTCATTAGAGATATTCCATGCCCATAACCCATCATTCCAAGCTGCATACTTATCTTCGATATATATAAGCTGCTTCTTTTGACTACTGTTTCCTCTGAAGGTGTAAGTTTCAATGAATGACTTGGCATTAACAATCCGCCCCATAAAATAAGGATAATTCTCTTGTCCTATACGTGGATCTGGCAGCAAGAAAGGTAACATATCATCCGAAGGCACCAGCTTTAAGGATGCACCGGTCACCATCGAATCATGGTTCGCAAGAAATGTCCACAGCCCCTGCCGAGCTTGTTCATTCAAAAAAACAAATTCATCAATGACCAGTTCTCTGTTCTCTACCTTATACAGCACATATCCCTCTGGTTCACCACTCTTGGAGTAAAAAACCGCACTCTTTCCTTCATCATCTAGAACAGAGTTCTCCCACCAACCCAAATCGCGCTTAAGTGTCCCGTTATAACTGACAGCGAATCGATTGTATAGGCTATCCAACACGTCGATATCTTTGATATCCCGTTTAACCTTGCCCTCAACTTCAACCTTTTTGGGAAACTTCGCTACTGGAATAGAGTATTTCTTATATTCACAATAAACCTCCCAGCCAAATTTACGATAAAACGGAATCAAGAACGGGTGTAGAAAAGAGAGCTTTTGACCTGCCTCATTCATCGTATGCAGCGCATGAGACAAAAGATTTGCCACATGTCCTTGTCTGCGGTTCTCTGGCCATGTAGCCACTCCTGCTATACCACCCATAGGTACCACTCTGCCCTGTATGTAGACTTGGAAAGGAATAATCGTCAATTTAGCTTCCAATGTTCCGTCCTCAAAAGCACCCCATACCTGTTCAGGCTTGAATCTTTCCTTAGCACTTGCCCTTTTTTCACTAGGAAGCTTGTACTGAAAAGCATATTCTGACAAGTTCATGCTTGCATCGAATTCTTCTGAACGTAACTGTCTTATTACCACAAACTCACCTCATCCTTTATAAAATTACTTTTAGGATAAGTATAACAAGAGCGTCAATTGTGCGCTAATCTATTGCATTATTTATAACTTTATTTTTAGTTATCCACAGCTCTATGCGGTTTTAAAAATAGTCTTGAAATCTTGTCACATCCAAGTTAAAATAGTTATCCACTTATCAATAGCTCTATCCACATAATCCCGTCTATATCCACAGCAACCCGTGTACTACTTAGGTTTTCTGTTGACAGATCCATATAAATATGTATTTAATCCACAATATTTAGGGCTCATTTCTCTTTCAATCATCTATCCACATGTGCGTAACTTTTCTGCAAACCCAAAAGTTTATCCACAAGTTTTCCACAGTCTATAATAAACGCAAAAAAGCCACTGTCGATTACTCAACAGTGGTCTAATT